>NZ_JBMNDO010000239.1:0-3006 GCF_052542855.1 Streptomyces sp. SAS_281 | reverse complement strand
CCGGGCCCCGCACACCGTGTGCGGGGCCCGGGCACCGGTCGTTCCCTCGGTCAGCCCGTCACCCGGAAGGTGGCGTCCGGGAAGTGGGGAGCCTCCAGCGAATGGGCCCCGGTGGGCAGGGGTGCGGGCGCCGCCCGGGCAGGCTAGGGCTGGAGGATGGCGGCGAAGAGAGCCGGCAGAAGTGCGCGTACTCGTCCTCGGTGACGCATCGGTTCTCCTGGCCCCGAAGGTGGGAGAGAACGCGTTCTGGAGCAGTACGGAGCCCAGGCGGACCGGCCTTTTGTGAGCGGTAACAAACATGCTCGGGCAGTGCTGTGCCCTGTGCTGGGTGGGTGCGTGGCGCGGAATGGGCGGGGCGCGTTGAGCGCTTCTTCCTTTCGGGGCACGGGAGGGGCACGGGAGGTGCTTCGGGGCAAGGGAGGTGCTGCGGAGGAGGGCTGGGCCGTGCGAGCCCGCCCAGGGTTTGCCCCCAGGCCGTGGGGTTCCGTCAGTACGGGGTGCTGTTCGCGCTCACATCAACAGGTGCGGCATGGACCGTAGTCGGCGAGGGTGGTCCGGATCAGCGGCCGGCGGGCGCCCGCACGCTCTCCCGGCGGACGAGTTCCGGGGTGATGACGGGCTGCGCGCCCTTCGTCTCGGCGCCGTTGATCAGCCCGAGCAGGAGGTCGAGCGTCGTGGTGGCGACCGCTCCGAAGTCCTGGCGCACCGTGGTCAGCGGCGGCGAGTAGAACGCCGACTCGGGCACGTCGTCGAACCCGATGATGCTCACCTGGTCCGGGACCGAACGCCCCCGCTCGGTCATGGCGCGCAGGGCGCCGAGGGCCTGGTGGTCGTTGGCCGCGAAGACCGCGGTGACCTCGGGCATCCGGGCCAGCATCTGCCCCGCCCGGTACCCGGAGGCGGCGGACCAGTCGCCCGTGCTCACCGGAGGCACCTCCGCCCCGGCCTCCTGCAGCGCCCGGCGCCAGCCGCGGATGCGGCCCGCGGCGTCGAACCAGTCCGGCGGGCCGGAAATGTGCCACACCGTCTCGTGGCCCGCCTCCAGCAGGTGCTTCGTGGCCTCGTAGGCGCCCTGCTCCTGGTCCACGGACACCATCGGCGCGCCGCGCTCGGGGTCGCCGTCGACGGTGACCAGGGGCACCTCTGCGGGCACCCCGGCCAGTGCGGCGTCGGCCGAGGCGGTGGGCGCGATGACCACGATCCCGGCGACGCGCTCGTCGCGGTGGCGCTCGACGGCGGCGGTGATCGAGGACTGCCCCAGCTCGGGCACCCGGTGCACGCTCACCGCGAAGCCCTGGCGGGCGGCGGCGATCTCGAATGCGGCCAGGAGCGAGGAGGGTCCGTACAGCGTGGAGTTCTGGGCGATCACGCCGATCAGCTGCGAGCGCCCCGTCACCAGGGCGCGCGCCGCACG
Organism: Streptomyces sp. SAS_281; assembly: GCF_052542855.1. Taxonomy (NCBI): domain Bacteria; kingdom Bacillati; phylum Actinomycetota; class Actinomycetes; order Kitasatosporales; family Streptomycetaceae; genus Streptomyces; species Streptomyces sp. SAS_281. The sequence continues at coordinate 1,592 of NZ_JBMNDO010000239.1, read as the reverse complement.
GTTGGGCCGGTAGCCCAGCTCCTTCACCGCCGCGAGCACCCTCAGCCTGGTCTGCTCGCGCACATTGGGGTGGCTGTTGAGTACCCGGGACACCGTCTGATGGGACACGCCCGCGAGCCGTGCGACATCGGTCATCGCCGGTTCCCGTACGACTGGACTCGTCGCCGTGGCGTCCTCCACACCCATCTCCTCCTGACGGTCGACCGCCCCGCCCCGGCTTGACCGCCGGGGCCTCGGGTGATCCGCATCGAACGTTCAATCTACGCCCCGGCCAAGGTACGGCCGCCCTCGGCGCGGGCTGTGACCGCCCCCGCCGAGAGGGGCTCCCCATCAGCCTATGACGCCATAGTGAGCGCTAACAGTCTCGTCCACAACAAGTCCGTGCCGATGCCGAATTGTGGTTCCCCCAGGGGTTGACGCGGTAAATGTTAGCGCTCACTGTTGACGCCCGTGGCCCCGATCGCAGAGGTCGGTGGCAGGGACGCACGGTTCACGATGGAGGACGACGCTGTGTTCAAGAAAATTGCCATGGTCGGCTGCGCGCTGGCGCTGGCCACGCTGACGGCCTGCGGGAGCGGCGACGGAGGCGGGTCCAAGTCGTCCGGCGGCGACAAGCTGGTCATGGGCTTCGCCCAGGTGGGCGCGGAGAGCGGCTGGCGTACCGCCAACACCAAGTCGGTACGGGAGTCGGCCAAGAGCGCCGGCATCGAGCTGAAGTTCTCCGACGCGCAGCAGAAGCAGGAGAACCAGATCAAGGCCATCCGCTCCTACATCCAGCAGAAGGTCGACGTGATCGCCTTCAGCCCGGTGGTGGAGACGGGCTGGGACGCGGTCCTGCTGGAAGCCAAGCGCGCGAAGATACCGGTGATCCTGACCGACCGGGCCGTCGACTCCGAGGACACCTCCCTCTACAAGACGTTCCTCGGCTCCGACTTCGTGGAGGAGGGCCGCAAGGCCGGCAAGTGGCTGACCGAGAACGCGAACGGTCCGGCCAAGGTCGCGGAGATCCAGGGCACCACCGGCGCCGCCCCGGCCATCGACCGGCAGAAGGGCTTCAAGGAGGCCATCGCCGGGAAGTCCGACATCAAGATCGTGGCCTCGCAGAGCGGTGACTTCACCCGGGCGGGCGGCAAGCAGGTCATGGAGGCACTGCTGAAGTCCCACCCCGACATCAACGTCGTGTACTCACACAACGACGACATGGGTCTCGGCGCCATCGAGGCGATCAAGGCGGCCGGCAAGAAGCCCGGCACCGACATCAAGATCATCACCGTGGACGCGGTCAAGGCCGGCATGCAGGCCCTCGCGGACGGCGAGATCAACTACATCGTGGAGTGCAACCCCCTCCTCGGCGACCAGCTGATGGACCTCGCCAAGAAGGTCGTCAAGGGCGAGAAGGTCCCGGAGCGCGTCGTCACCGAGGAGACCGCCTTCACCTCGGAGCAGGCGGCGAAGGTCCTCAAGGACCGGAAGTACTGACAGGCGCCGGGGGGGGGGGGGGGGGGGGGGGGGGGGGGGGGGGGGGGGGGGGGGGGGGGGGGGGGGGGGGGGGGGGGGGGGGGGGGGGGAGGGGGGGAGGGGGGGGTGGAGGC
>NZ_JBMNDO010000238.1:0-3056 GCF_052542855.1 Streptomyces sp. SAS_281 | reverse complement strand
CCGATCTTCGTGGGTGGGGGAGGCGGGGATGGGCCGGCCGCGGAGGGGGTGCGGGGGTGCGGAGAGGTGGGAGCGCTCCCATGCATTCGTTGGTAGGGGACTGTAGGACACGGTCGTGTCCCTGACAACCCCGTGCGCGGCATCGGCCGGATCGGGTCGCGGCTCGCGCGCGTGCCCGGCGGTCTCAGGCAACTGGCCTGATGATCAACCTGATTGACGCACCATCAGGCTTGTGCGCAGGATGACGTGGTGCCAGGCGACCTTCGGCCGGCTCATCTCCTCTAGCAGCAGGCGCACCATCGCCCGGCCGATCTCCTCCATCGGCTGGCGGACCGTCGTCAGCGGTGGGTCGGTCTGTTCGGCGAGCTCGAAGTCGTCGAAGCCGACCACCGCCACGTCCTCGGGCACCCGCCGCCCCGCCGCGCGCAGCGCGGCCAGCGCCCCGGCCGCCATGCTGTCCGACGCGGCGAACACCGCGTCGACCTCCGGGTGCCGCTCGATCAGACGGGCCATCGCCCGCCGCCCGCTGGCCTCGGTGAAGTCGCCCTGGGCGACCAGGGACGGCGGCTCCGCGCAGCCCGCCTCGCGCAAGGCCTCCCGATAGCCGCGCAGCCGGCACTGGGCGACGTACATCTCGGGAGGTCCGGCGATCGCGGCGATGGTTCTGCGCCCGCCGCGCACCAGGTGGCCGACCGCGTCCCGCGCGCCGCCAACGTTGTCGGCGTCCACATAGGTGACCCGCTCGTCGCCCGAGCGCCGGCCGAGCAGCACGGTCGGCACCCCGGCGTCCGCGAGCATGTCGGGCAGCCGGTCCTCGGCGCTCACCGACATCAGCAGCACCCCGTCGACCCGGCCGCCTCGCACGTACTCCAGGAGCCGCTGCCGTTCGGTGTCCGTGCGGACGAGGGTGAGCAGCAGTTGCACCCCCCGCTCGTCCAGGGCGTCGCCGACCGCACGCACGATCTCCGAGAAGAAGGGCTCCCCGAACAGCCGCCAGTCCGTCTTGGTCATCACCAGGGCGACGGCGCCCGCGCGCTGTCCGGCCAGGGATCGCGCGGCCAGGTTGGGCACGTAACCCAGCTCGTCGATGGCGCGCTGCACGGCGCGACGGGTGGACTCCCGGACGCCCGCCGCGTTGTTGATCACTCGGGAGACCGTGCCCCGGCCCACCCCGGCGAGCGCCGCCACCTCTTCCAGCGTCGGCGTGCCGGAATCCCTGTTCAGCATGGACCACCCCCAAGAGCCACCGATCCTACGGCCCGGAGGGTGAGCGGCCGAAGGAGTCGGATCAATTGACGGCGCGATCGCGTCACCGATCTGGGAGCGCTCCCAACTTTATTTGTGCATGACAGCGTCGGATGGCTATGCGCGGGCCCCGGGGACGTGTACGGTCTCGGGCCGATGGGTTCTGGGAGCGCTCCCATCCAGTTGTTCCTCAGTTGTTCCCCTTCGAACGAGGAGAAATGCTGTGAAACGCTTCTTGGCTCTACTGGCGGCCGGTGCCACGGCCACGGGCCTGACGGTCCTGGCCGGCCCCCCGGCGGCGGCCGCCACCGGATGCAAGGTGGATTACACGGTCGCCAGCCAGTGGGAGGGCGGCTTCCAGGGCGGGGTGAAGGTCACCAACCTCGGTGACTCCGTCAGCGGCTGGCAGCTCAAGTTCACGCTGCCCGGCTCGGGCCAGAAGGTGGTCCAGGGCTGGAACGCCACCTGGTCGCAGTCCGGCTCCACGGTCACCGCCGCCCCCGTCGACTGGAACCGCACCCTGGCCACCGGCGGCACGGCGGACCTGGGCTTCGTCGGCTCCTTCTCGGGCGCCAACCCGGCGCCCACGGGCTTCACGCTCAACGGCGTCGCCTGTACGGGCACGGTCGGCGGCGGGGGCGACGACGACGACCCGCCGCCCGCCACGGGTGACGGCACCCCGGTGGGGACCAACGGGCAGCTCCGCGTGTGCGGGGTGAACCTGTGCAACCAGTACAACCGCCCGATCCAGCTGCGCGGCATGAGCACGCACGGCCTCCAGTGGTTCAGCCAGTGCTACAACAACGCGTCGCTGGACGCGCTGGCGAACGACTGGAAGGCGGACCTGCTGCGCACCGCCATGTATGTGCAGGAGGACGGCTACGAGACCGACCCGGCGGGGTTCACCAGCAAGGTCAACAGCCTGGTCGACATGGCCGAGGCCCGTGGCATGTACGCCCTGATCGACTTCCACACCCTGACTCCGGGCGACCCGAACTACAACCTGGCGCGCGCCAAGACCTTCTTCGCGTCGGTCGCCGCCCGCAACGCCTCGAAGAAGAACGTCATCTACGAGATCGCCAACGAGCCCAACGGTGTGAGCTGGGCCGGCATCAAGAACTACGCCGAGCAGGTCATCCCGGTCATCCGGGCCGCCGACCCGGACGCGGTCGTCATCGTCGGTACGCGCGGCTGGTCGTCCCTCGGGGTCTCGGACGGCTCCAACGAGAGCGAGGTCGTCAACAGTCCCGTCAACGCCACCAACATCATGTACGCGTTCCACTTCTACGCCGCCAGCCACAAGGACAACTACCGGGCGACGGTGAGCCGGGCCGCCTCGCAGCTCCCGCTCTTCGTCACGGAGTTCGGCACGGTGAGCGCCACCGGTGGCGGCGCGCTGGACCGGTCGAGCACCACCGCCTGGCTGGATCTGCTCGACCAGCTGAAGATCAGCTACGCGAACTGGACCTACTCGGACGCCAATGAGAGCAGTGCCGCCCTCAAGCCCGGCACCTGCGACGGCGGCGACTACAGCAGCAGCGGTGTCCTGACCGAGTCGGGTGCGCTGCTCAAGTCCCGGATCAGCACCCCGGACAACTTCCCCACCGGCTGATCCGTGAGATGCGGGGGCTCCGGCGCGGCCGGGGCCCCCGCATCCGTGCGTCCACCGGCCGGACCTTGACACCCCGTCGGCAGCGGCGAGACACTGGGCACCCTTCGGAGAGCGCTCTCCGAACGACCTCGGCCACCGTGTCGGCCCACTCCCCGCTGTCGGCGCGGTACGGAGGCCCGCGGTGGTCACGGCCAGCCGT
>NZ_JBMNDO010000237.1:0-3110 GCF_052542855.1 Streptomyces sp. SAS_281 | reverse complement strand
CACCGCACTCCGGCTCTGCCCTCCCGGAACGACCGGTGAGCTGTACGTCTCCGGTGACGGACTCGCCCACGGCTACCTCAACCGCCCCGACCTCACCGCTTCCAGCTTCGTCCCAAACCCCTACGGCCCCGCAGGAACCCGCCTCTACCGCACCGGCGACCTCGCCCACTTCGACCACGAAGGACGCCTCCACTACGAAGGCCGCGCCGACCACCAGATCAAGATCCGGGGCTTCCGCATCGAACCCGCCGAGGTCGAGGCCGCACTCCTTACCCACCCCCAGGTCACCCAGGCCCTCGTCACCAAGCACCACGACCAGCTCTCCGCCTACGTCGTCACCACCACTGACCCGGCAGACCTCCGACACCACCTGACCGACCGACTCCCCGACCACCTCGTCCCCGCCTACCTCACCCCGCTCGACCGCTTCCCGCTCACACCGAACGGAAAGATCAACAAGCGCGCACTGCCCGAACCGGTCGCGGTCTCGTCGGGCGGTCGCGCCCCACGCTCCCTGCTGGAGGAGACCCTGACCAGCCTCTTCACCAGCACGCTCGACGCACCCGGCACGCTGACGATCGACGACGACTTCTTCCACCACGGCGGGCACTCGATCCTCGCCGCCCGCCTCACCAACCGGGTCGCGCAGGTTCTCGGCGTCCGGCTGACGATCCGGGACGTCTTCGAGAACCCGACCGTGGCACGGCTCGCGGAGAAGGTCGGCGCGGCGAAGGGCCTTCCGGCGCTGCCTCCGCCGTCCGCCGGTGAGGGGCCGAGCAAGGGACCGGCTCCCATGTCGTTCGCTCAGCGCCGACTGTGGCTGCTGGCGGACCTGGACGGCGGGAGCACCGCGTACAACGTGCCAATGGCCGTACGCCTGGAAGGCACCCTGGACGTCGGCGCCCTGGAAGCCGCGCTCAACGACGTCATCGAGCGCCACGCGCCTCTGCGCACCCTGTACGAAACGGTGGACGGCGAACCACTCCAGCGCATCCTCCCGGCCACCGAGGCGCGGGTGTGCATGGAGCGCCGCGAGGTGACCGCCGGGGAGCTGGACCGCGCGGTGGCCGATGCCGGTCGCCATGTCTTCGATCTCCGTAGTGAACTGCCCCTCTTCGTCTCGCTGTTCCAACTGGACGACACCACGCATCACCTGGTCGTCGTGTTGCATCACATCGCCACGGACGGCCGGTCGAGCGAGGTGTACGTGACGGACCTGGCCCGTGCGTACGAGGCACGAATCGGCGGGGCCGAGGGGTGCGCGCTTGAGCCGTTGCCGGTGCGGTACGCGGACTACGCGGTGTGGCAGCAGCGGGTGCTGGGGGCCGCCGACGACGCGGACAGCGTGCTCTCGCGCGAACTGGACTTCTGGCAGGGCGCCTTGAAGGGTCTTCCGGAGGAGCACGGTCTCAACCTGGACCGTCCGCGCCCCGCCCGGGCCTCGCACCGGGGCAGCGAGGTGGCCGTCGATTTCGGTGACGACCTGTTCGCCCGCATCGGGGAGCTGGCCCGGGCCGAGGGGTGCACCCCGTTCATGATCGTCCACGCCGCGCTCGCCGCAGCCCTCACCCGGCTGGGCGCCGGCACCGACCTGGCCATCGGCTCACCGGTCGCCGGCCGCACCGACGAAGCGCTGCACGACCTCGTCGGGTTCTTCGTCAACACCCTCGTGCTGCGCACCGATACGACCGGCAACCCCACCTTCCGGGAACTCCTGCAACGCGTCCGCACCACCGACCTGGACGCCTTCGCGCACCAGGACGCCCCCTTCGACCTCGTCCTCGACACCCTCAACCCCACCCGCACACTCGCCCGCCACCCCCTCTTCCAGATCTGCCTCACCCTGGAAACCAGCACACCGGTGCTCGCTCTGGCCGGGATGCGACCGGAAGCCGTGCAGACGTTCGCCAACGGCTCGGCCAAGTTCGACCTGGAGTTCCTGCTCCGCGCGGACGACGGCGCGGGTCTGCGCGGCATGGTCGTCTTCGCGGAGGACCTGTTCGACCGGTCGACCGTCGAGCGCATGGTGACCGTGCTCGGAGCGGTGCTGCACCAAGTGCTGGACGACCCGGAGGCGCGCCTCGGGGACGTAGAGGTGCTGTCGGCTGGTGAGCGGGAGTTGCTGCTCGGGGCGTGGGCCGGAGAGGTGTCCGGCCGGGACGACGTGTCACTCGTGCAGCGCTTCGAGGAGCAGGTGGCACGGGTCCCGAACGCGGTCGCGCTGATCGACGGTGAGCAGCGGATCTCGTACGCGGAACTGAACGCCACCGCCAACCGCTGGGCGCGCGAGCTGCGCGGGCGCGGTCTCGGCCGGGGCGACCTCGCCGGCATCCTCCTGGAACGCGACGCCACCTTCGCCACCGCCCTCATCGCCGTACTCAAGACCGGCGCCGGACACGTACTGCTCGACCCCGACTTCCCCGACGAGCGGCTGCGCTCCGCCGCCACCGAGGCCGCCATCAGCCACCTGGTCACGAACACCGAACTCGCCGGCCGTCTCGAAGGCGAGTGGGTCACGTGTGTGGAGGGCCCGGACGACGTGACCGGCCACAACGCGACCAACCTGGGTGTCCCGATCCGGGGTGACGACCTCGCGTGCGTGATGTTCACCTCCGGCTCCACAGGCCGCCCGAAGGGCATCGTCTCCTCGCACCGCAACCTCGTCTCCACCCTGGTCGGGCAGACCTATCTCCCCACGAGCCCGGACGAGGTGTACCTCCAGTCCTCCCCCATCTCCTGGGACGCCTTCAGCCTCGAATTCTGGGGGCCACTCCTCCACGGCGCACGGGTCGTCCTCCAGCCGGGGCAGAAGCCGGAACCCTCGCTCATCGCGGAACTGGCCACCAAGCACCACGTCACGACCCTGCTGCTGTCGGCCAGCCTCTTCAACTACCTCACCGACGAACACCCCGAAACCTTCGACTCGGTCACCACGGCCTACACCGTCGGAGAGGCGGCCTCGCCCGTCCACGTACACAGGCTGCACAGCGCCAGGCCGGGCATCGAGGTGATCAACGGGTACGGGCCGGCGGAGGCGATGATCTACGCCACCACCCACACCATCGAGCCCACCGACGCCCCGCACACCGCCATCCCCATCGGCACCCCAC
>NZ_JBMNDO010000236.1:0-3131 GCF_052542855.1 Streptomyces sp. SAS_281 | reverse complement strand
GATCTCGCGGTCGTACCCCTCCGGAACAGGACCGGGAGATCAGGCCTTCTTGGTCTCCCAGAAGATCTTGTCGATCTCCGCGATCAGGTCCAGCGCCTTCTGGCCGGTGGCCGGGTCGGTCGAGCCCTTGGCGGCCGAGAGGGCCTTCAGGGTGTCGTTGACCAGCTGGTGGAGCTGCGGGTACTTCTCGAAGTGCGGGGCCTTGAAGTAGTCGCTCCACAGGACCGAGACGTGGTGCTTGGCGAGCTCGGCGCGCTGCTCCTTGATGACCACGGCGCGGGCCCGGAAGTGCGGGTCCTCGTTGGCCTGGAACTTCTCCTGGACGGCCTTGACGGACTCCGCCTCGATGCGGGCCTGGGCCGGGTCGTACACGCCGCAGGGCAGGTCGCAGTGGGCGCTGACCTTCACCTTGGGGGCAAACAGGCGGGAAAGCATTGAGCTGTCCTTCCTCGTGATCGTCTTCTCAGGTGGGACATTACTCCGTGAGAAGCGTGTTTTTGCGAGTGCCCCCGGGGGCTTAGGCCAAAAGTCCGGGATGAGTGTGGGACCAGTGGCCGAATGTACGAAATCCTGTGAGGGACGGTGTACCGGACGAGCCGGGGAGGAGATGAGGGAGGTGCCGGAGGTGCCGGAGCTTGCCGACGAGCAGCCCGCACGGGGGCTCGCGGGGCGGGTGCCGTTCCAGGTGGTGGAGGTGACGGGGCCCTCGATGGTGCCCACGCTCCATCACGGGGACTGGCTGCTCGTGCAGTACGGGGCGGAGGTGCGCCCCGGTGACGTGGTGATCCTGCGCCACCCGTTCCAGCAGGACCTGCTGGTGGTGAAGCGGGCCGTGGAGCGGCGGGCCGGGGGCTGGTGGGTGCTCGGGGACAACAGTTACGCGGGCGGGGACAGCACGGACTACGGGACGGTGCCCGAGGAGCTGGTGCTGGCCCGGGTCCGGGCGCGGTACCGGCCGCTGACGAAGGATCAGCGCTCGGTGCGCGGGGTGGTGGCCTGGGCGGTCTCCGCGCTGCGGCCGGTCTCGGCGGCGCGCTCGGTCTCCAGGCGCTTGCGGGCCCGGTAGGCGGCTACGTTGGCACGGGTCGCGCAGCGGTCCGAGCAGTAGCGCCGGGAGCGGTTGGTCGAGGTGTCGAGGTACGCGTTGCGGCAGGGCGCGGCCTCGCACAGGCCGAGCCGGTCCACGCCGTGCGAGGTGAGGTGGAAGGCCAGGCCCATGGAGGCGATCGCGGCGTAGCCCGCGGTGGCGTTGGACGGGTGGTCCGCCAGGTGCATGTGCCAGTCCGGCCGGCCGTCCGCGTCGCGCTCCTCGTGCCCGGAGATCTGCGGGCTGACCGGGAACTCCATCAGCAGCGAGTTCAGCCGGTCCACCGCGAGCCGCTCGTCCCCGGCGTCGGCCGCCTCGAACACCGCGCGCAGCCGCGCCCGTACGGAACGGAACCGGGTCACGTCCGCGTCGGTCGCCCGCCGGGCCGCCTGGCCGCTGGGGCCGAACAGGTCCCGGACCGCCTCGACGGAGGTGAGGGCGTCCTTGTTCCGGGCCGGCTGCTCGGTGTTGACCAGGCGCACGGCGTAGTCCGCGTAATAGGCCAGTTCCACGAGGTGTCCTTACGGCGTCGGTCCAGGGGCGGTGTGAAGCAGGCGTAATGGGTCGCTCAGCGTACAGGCTATTACGGGGGAGGGCCGGGGTGCCGGGGAGGCCGTCCTTCGAATTCCCCCGCGTCTGCTGCAACCCGCCGTGCCGCCCGCCGCACTGGAAGGGTGAGACGGTCCGCACCAGCGGGCCGGAGGAGGGACAACCGGATGCGGAGCGATGATCACGCCGCGCTGCACGCCTTCGTCGAGGGCCGGCGTACCGCCCTGTTCCGCAGCGCGTTCCTGCTCTGCGGCGACCGGCACGAGGCCGAGGACCTGGTCCAGACGACCCTGGTCAAGGTGGTGCTGGGCGGACGGCGGCACGGGCGGCTCGACAACATCGAGGCGTACGCGCGCAAGACCCTGGTCAACACCTTCATCGCGGGCCGCCGCCGCTTCTGGCGCCGCGAGCAGGCGTACGGGGAACTGCCCGAGCGGGCCGCCGAGGCACCCGACACGGACACCGGCCTGGCGGTACGGGCGGCGCTCGCCCGGCTCACGCCCAGGCAGCGGGCGGTCCTGGTGCTGCGCTACTGGGAGGACCTGAGCGTCGAGGCCACGGCCGCGATGCTCGGGATGCGGGAGAACACGGTCAAGAGCCACACGGCTCGGGGGTTGGCGGCGCTGCGCGCCGAGATGGCGGAGGTAGGGGTATGAGCGACGACGTGCGTGAACTGCTGGGGCGGGCCGCCGAGGAGGCCGGGCAGCCGGTCATCAGCACGGAGGCCGTGTACGCGAAGGCGGGCCGGGTCCGGTGGCGGCGTCGGACCGCGGTGTCGGTGACGGCGGTGTGCGCGGTGGCGGCGGGGGCGTTCGTCGTGCCCCAGCTCTCCTCGGCGCCGACCTCCCCGCAGACCCAGTCCGTGGGGTCCCTGGCCGAGAAGCCCGGTCAGGCGCCGGGGCGGGACGTGCAGCTCCTCAGGCTGTTGCCGGATATGACCGGCACGATCGAAGAGGTGTCGTTCGCCGACATCATCAAGCATGCCTCGCCGCCGCCGCCCGAGCCCTCCACGACCGGGCCTGTCGACGGGCAGTACGAGATCCGCCGGGACGGCGGCGTCGGGTATCTGACCATCGACGTCATGGACGCCGAGACGGTACGCAAGAAGCTCGGCGGCGGAGCACCGGATGCGGACCTGTGCAAGCCGGAGAACGGGGAGCCGGCCCGTACCGACTGCGTCCGCGAGGAGCTGTCAGGCGGGCGGGTGCTCACCATCTGGAGCGACGACATGGAGTACGGGGACGGCACCCCGCAGTGGGGTCCGGAGCTGGTCGGCCGGCTCACCCTGGCGGACGGCTCACTGCTGGGCGTACGCGACAGCACCGGTTTCGAGGCCGAGGTGGTCAATGGGCCGCTTCTCAAGTCCCCGCCGCTCACCCGTGCCCAGCTGCGCGAGCTGATGCTGCGTCCGGAGCTGCTGCCGGCGGAGTGACCCGGGGCCCTGCGGAGGGGCCCCGGGAAGGCGGAAGGGCGGTACGGACCTCGTGGAGATCGG
>NZ_JBMNDO010000235.1:0-3173 GCF_052542855.1 Streptomyces sp. SAS_281 | reverse complement strand
CCCCCCCCCCCCCCCCCCCCCCCCCCCCCCCCCCCCCCCCCCCCCCCCCCCCCCCTCCTTTTCCGTACGCGGCCCGTCATCCTTGCGCACCCCACCGTTCCGCCGCCGTGTGAGGTGTGGCACGATGCTGGCCACCCCCGCACCGCCGACGCCGACGGCCGCACCACAGGAACCACAGGAGACAGCCCGCGTGCAGACCTCCGCGCTCCCGGACCTCGCGCACACCGACACCAGGCCCATGCACTGGCTCGCCACCGCGGCCGCCATGGCCGGCGTCGTCGCGGCAGCCGGTCTCCTCCAGCCCGACAGCAGCGCCTCGGCGTCCACCCGGCACCGCACCACGGCCCAGCAGCAGCACGAGGAGGCGGCCGTCGCCCCCGACCCGGCCGATGCGGACTTCCCCCTGGACTGCGGCAACGTCGGCAGCACCGTGGCCAAGCAGGCCCCCGGCGACCTCGACGGGGACGGCAGGCCCGAGACCGTCGCGGTGGTCCACTGCGCGGCCGGATCGGGCACCCCGCCCAGCGGCGTCTACGTCCTCACACAGGCGAGCGGGGCCGCACCCAGGATCGTCGCGACCCTGGTGGACCCCGCCCAGCAGCTGACCATCGGCGACTTCACGGTCCGCGACCGCGTCATCTCCGCCACACTCCTCGGCTACTCCTCGTCGTCCGTGCCCTCCTGCTGCCCCGACCAGCAGGAAAAAGTCACCTGGAAGTGGCAGAACGGCGCCTTCACCCGCAGCAGCGACACGGACAGGGGCGCCGGCGCAGGCGCCTGACCCCGGCCCGGCACCGCCGCCCTGAGCCCCGGACGGTCAGGCCGCCTCGGGGCCGTACACCTCGACCCTGTCCGAAACGCGACGTACGTGAATGCAGTCGCCCGGGCACTCCTTGGCCGAGTCCACGACGTCCTGGAGCAGCGGCAGCGGCACCGGCGCGGTCGCGCCCTTGTCCTGCAGCAGCTCCTCGTCCTCGCTCTTCACGTACGCCAGACCGTCGATGTCCAGCTCGAACACCTCGGGCGCGTACTGCACGCAGATGCCGTCCCCCGTGCACAGGTCCTGGTCGATCCACACCTCCAGGTCCTGCGCCTCGCCACCGTTGGGAGCGTCCTGCCGCACGGTCATGTCGCCTGCCGTTTCCTGCGTAGCCGGACCGGGAAAGAGCCAGCCCTGACGGGTGTTGAACGCTTTGACGATACAACCGGCCGCTTTCCGATGGTGAACGGTGGGTATCCCCCTGGGACGGGGAGAGCGCAAGGGTGAAGATCGGACACACCTCACAGTCTTTGTGATCTAGGGGTTTCAATCACCACCCACGCAGGTAGGGTCAGGAAGCGTCCAGCTCCCCTTGGAGGAGGTGAGGACCGTGGCAGCCCACGACGACGACATCAACCGCGGCATCCGGCCCGGGCGGGGGTCCGACGACCCAGCCGGCCAGGTCGCCTATCTCGAGCAGGAAATCGCCGTCCTGCGACGTAAGCTCGCCGACTCTCCGCGTCATACGAGGGTTCTCGAAGAGCGGATCGTCGAATTGCAGACCAACCTCGCAGGCGTGTCCGCCCAGAACGAACGGCTCGCCAGCACACTCCGCGAGGCCCGCGACCAGATCGTGGCCCTCAAGGAGGAGGTCGACCGGCTCGCACAGCCGCCGGCCGGCTTCGGGGTGTTCCTGCAGGCGAACGAGGACGGTACCTGCGACATCTTCACCGGGGGCCGCAAGCTCCGGGTGAACGTCAGCCCCAGCGTCGAACTCGACGACCTCAGGCGCGGCCAGGAGGTCATGCTCAACGAAGCGCTCAACGTGGTCGACGCCATGGAATTCGAGCGCGCCGGGGACATCGTCACCCTCAAGGAGATCCTTGAGGACGGCGAACGAGCCCTGGTCATCGGGCACACCGACGAGGAAAGGGTGGTGAGGCTCGCCGAGCCGCTGCTGGACATCACCATCCGCCCCGGCGACGCCCTGCTGCTCGAACCCCGCTCCGGCTACGTCTACGAAGTCGTGCCCAAGAGCGAGGTCGAGGAACTCGTCCTCGAAGAAGTGCCGGACATCGACTACGACAAGATCGGCGGCCTGGGCGACCAGATCGAGCTGATCCGCGACGCGGTCGAGCTCCCCTATCTCCACCCCGACCTCTTCAAGGAGCACGAGCTCCGCCCGCCGAAGGGCATCCTGCTCTACGGTCCGCCCGGCTGCGGCAAGACGCTCATCGCCAAGGCCGTCGCCAACTCCCTGGCGAAGAAGGTCGCCGAAGTCACCGGACAGCCCGCCGGCAAGAGCTACTTCCTCAACATCAAGGGCCCCGAGCTCCTGAACAAGTACGTCGGCGAGACCGAGCGCCACATCCGCCTGGTCTTCCAGCGTGCCCGCGAGAAGGCGAGCGAGGGCACCCCCGTCATCGTCTTCTTCGACGAGATGGAGTCGCTCTTCCGCACCCGTGGATCGGGCGTCAGCTCGGACGTGGAGAACACCATCGTCCCGCAGCTGCTCGCCGAGATCGACGGCGTGGAGGGCCTGGAGAACGTCATCGTCATCGGCGCCTCCAACCGCGAGGACATGATCGACCCGGCGATCCTGCGGCCGGGCCGGCTCGACGTCAAGATCAAGATCGAGCGTCCCGACGCGGAGGCCGCGAAGGACATCTTCGCGAAGTACCTCACGCCTTCGCTGCCGCTGCACTCGGACGACCTGGCCGAGCACACCGGCTCGAAGGAAGCCGCGGCGCACGCCATGATCCAGTCGGTCGTCGAGCGGATGTACACCGAGTCCGAGGAGAACCGCTTCCTCGAGGTCACGTACGCCAACGGCGACAAGGAAGTCCTGTACTTCAAGGACTTCAACTCCGGCGCGATGATCCAGAACATCGTGGACCGGGCCAAGAAGATGGCCATCAAGGCTTTCCTCGACCACGGCCAGAAGGGCCTTCGCGTCTCCCACCTCCTCCAGGCATGCGTGGACGAGTTCAAGGAGAACGAGGACCTGCCGAACACCACCAACCCGGACGACTGGGCCCGTATCTCCGGCAAGAAGGGCGAGCGGATCGTCTTCATCCGCACGCTCGTCACCGGAAAGCAGGGCGCGGACACCGGCCGCTCCATCGACACGGTGGCCAACACCGGTCAGTACCTGTAGAAGGCGTACCGGGGGGGGGGGGGGGGGGGGGGGGGG
>NZ_JBMNDO010000234.1:0-3331 GCF_052542855.1 Streptomyces sp. SAS_281 | reverse complement strand
GAAGTCCCTCAAGGAGGGGAAGGCCGAGGAGCTGGCCGCCCTGCCGCTGGACGAGCGCCTCAAGCGCCGGATCATCGACGGCGAGAAGAACGGCCTGGACGACGACCTCGCCGAGGCGCTGACCACCCGCAAGGCCCTGGACATCGTCAACGACACGTTGCTGGACGGCATGAAGGTCGTCGGCGAGCTCTTCGGCTCCGGCCAGATGCAGCTGCCGTTCGTCCTCCAGTCCGCCGAGGTCATGAAGGCCGCGGTGGCGTACCTGGAACCGCACATGGAGCGGGCCGAGGGCGAGGAGGGCAAGGGCACCATCGTGCTGGCGACCGTCCGCGGCGATGTCCACGACATCGGCAAGAACCTGGTCGACATCATCCTCTCCAACAACGGCTACAACGTGGTCAACCTGGGCATCAAGCAGCCCGTTTCGGCCATCCTCGACGCGGCGGCGGAGCACAAGGCGGACGTCATCGGGATGTCCGGCCTCCTCGTCAAGTCCACGGTGATCATGAAGGAGAACCTGGAGGAGCTGAACCAGCGCAAGCTGGCCGCCGACTACCCGGTGATCCTCGGTGGCGCCGCCCTCACCCGCGCCTACGTCGAGCAGGACCTGCACGAGCTGTACGAGGGCGAGGTGCGCTACGCGCGCGACGCCTTCGAGGGCCTGCGCCTGATGGACGCCCTCATCGCCGTCAAGCGCGGCGTCCCCGGGGCGACCCTGCCCCCGCTGAAGCAGCGCCGCGTGCCGCTGAGGGAGCCGAAGTTCGAGGAGCCGGCGGGCGTCGGCCGGTCGGACGTCGCCGTCGGCAACCCCGTCCCCGCCCCGCCGTTCTGGGGCACCCGGGTCGTCAAGGGCATCCCGCACAAGGAGTACACCTCCTGGCTGGACGAGGCCGCCCTGTTCAAGGGCCAGTGGGGGCTGAAGGGCGACACGATCGAGGCGGAGGGCCGGCCGAGGCTGCGGATGTGGCTGGACCGGCTGCGTACGGAGAACCTGCTCGAAGCGGCTGTCGTGCACGGCTACTTCCCGTGCGTGTCCAAGGGCGACGACCTGATCATCCTGGACGAGAACGGGCACGAACGGACCCGGTTCACCTTCCCCCGCCAGCCGCGCGGCCGCCGCCTGTGCCTGGCGGACTTCTTCCGGGCCGAGGACTCCGGCGAGACGGACGTGGTCGGGCTCCAGATCGTGACCGTCGGCTCGAAGATCGGCGAGGCCACCGCGGAGCTCTTCGCCTCCGGCTCGTACCGCGACTACCTCGAACTCCACGGGCTCTCCGTGCAGCTGGCGGAGGCGCTGGCCGAGTACTGGCACGCGCGCGTCCGCGCCGGACTCGGGATCGCCGATCGCGAACCCGAGGGCCTGGACGGCATGCTGCGCACCGAGTACCAGGGCTGCCGCTACTCGCTGGGCTACCCGGCCTGCCCCGACCTGGAGGACCGCGCCAAGATCGCGGACCTGCTGCGGCCGGAGCGGATCGGGGTGCACCTCTCCGAGGAGTTCCAGCTCCACCCCGAGCAGTCGACGGACGCCATCGTCGTCCACCACCCCGAGGCGTCGTACTTCAACGCGGGGCGGGCCGGGGGTGGCCGGTGATGGGCCTGGTCACGGACCGTCCGACCTTCTCCTTCGAGTTCTTCCCGCCCCGCACCGCGCAGGGCGAGCGGACCCTGTGGCAGGCCATCCGCCGCCTGGAACCGCTGGGCCCCGACTTCGTCTCCGTCACCTACGGTGCGGGCGGGTCGTCCAGGGACCGCACCATCGAGGTCACGAAGCGCCTGGTCACCGAGACGACCCTGCGGCCCGTCGCGCACCTGACCGCCGTCGGGCACTCGGTGGCCGAGCTCCGGCACATCATCGGCCAGTACGCGGACGCCGGGGTGCGGGACGTACTGGTCCTGCGGGGCGACCCGCCCGGCGACCCCAAGGGGGAGTGGACCGCACACCCGGACGGCTTCCACCACGCCTACCAGCTGGTCGAGCTGGTCCGCTCGCTGGGGGACTTCACCATCGGTGTCGCCGCCTTCCCCGAACGGCATCCGCGCTCGCCCGACTGGGACAGCGACATCCGGCACTTCGTCGCCAAGTGCCGCGCCGGCGCCGACTACGCCATCACGCAGATGTTCTTCGACGTGGAGGACTACCTGCGGCTGCGGGACCGGGTGGCGGCGGCCGGCTGCACCACCCCGATCATCCCGGAGATCATGCCGGCCACCGACGTCCGGCAGATCCGCCGCTTCGCGGAACTCTCCGACGCCGCCTTCCCCGAGGACCTGGCCCACCGCCTGGAAGCCACGCAGCACCGGCCGGACATCGCGTACGAGATCGGCGTGGCCCACGCGACGCTGATGGCCGACCGGCTGCTCGCCGAAGGCGCCCCCGGCCTGCACTACATCACGCTGAACAAATCAACGGCGACCCTCGACATCCACCGCAACGTCATGAGCACTAGGAGCCTCCATGCCAGTTGAGACCATCGATTTCAAGGTCGCCGATCTCTCTCTCGCCGCTTTCGGGCGGAAGGAGATCACGCTTGCCGAGCATGAGATGCCCGGTCTGATGTCGATCCGCAAGGAGTACGCCGCCGCGCAGCCGTTGGCGGGGGCTCGTATCACCGGTTCGCTGCACATGACGGTGCAGACGGCGGTGCTGATCGAGACGCTGGTGGCGCTCGGTGCGCAGGTGCGCTGGGCGTCGTGCAACATCTTCTCGACCCAGGACCATGCGGCTGCCGCGGTCGCGGTCGGTCCGGACGGCACTGCGGAGGCGCCGGCGGGTGTTCCGGTGTTCGCCTGGAAGGGCGAGACGCTGGAGGAGTACTGGTGGTGCACGGAGCAGGCGCTGACGTGGCCGGACACGCCGACCGGTGGTCCGAACATGATTCTGGACGACGGCGGCGACGCCACGCTCCTGGTGCACAAGGGTGTGGAGTTCGAGAAGGCGGGTGCGGCTCCGGATCCGGCGACGGCGGACAGTGAGGAGTACGCGCACATCCTGACGCTTCTCAACCGGACGCTGGGTGAGTCGCCGCAGAAGTGGACCCAGCTGGCCTCCGAGATCCGTGGCGTGACGGAGGAGACCACGACGGGTGTGCACCGGCTGTACGAGATGCACCGTGACGGCAGTCTGCTGTTCCCGGCGATCAACGTGAATGACGCGGTGACGAAGTCGAAGTTCGACAACAAGTACGGCTGCCGCCACTCGCTGATCGACGGCATCAACCGTGCCACGGATGTCCTGATCGGTGGGAAGACCGCCGTGGTGTGTGGGTACGGGGATGTGGGCAAGGGGTGCGCGGAGTCGCTGCGTGGCCAGGGTGCCCGGGTGATCATC
>NZ_JBMNDO010000233.1:0-3474 GCF_052542855.1 Streptomyces sp. SAS_281 | reverse complement strand
CGATCTGACCACCTGGTCGTGCCCCTGCCCCATGCCCACAGGAGCACCCATTGGCCGGCCACATCCAAGACCGCTGGTACAAGACCGAGACCAACGCCGAGGGCAAGCCCGTACGAGTCAAGAGTGACCGGTACGGCGTCGGGCTCCGCTACCGGGCCCGGTACATCGGCCCGGACGGCACCGAGAAGTCCAAGTCCTTCCCCGACCGACAGAAGCGACTCGCGGAGAACTGGCTCAGTCACATCGCTTCCGACATGTCCAAGGGTCAGTACATCGACCCCCGAGCAGCCCGAATCACGTTCAAGGGCTACGCCGAGAAATGGCTCAAGGCGCACAGCGCGGACCTGTCGAGCCAGATCGTCACCGAGCAGCGCCTACGCCTGCACGCCTTTCCCGTCCTCGGCTCACGGCCGCTCGACTCCTTCCGGCCGGAACACCTCCGCGAGCTGGTGAGCGTTCTGGAGGCCAACCCGGGGGTAAGCGGCGCTTACGCCCGCAATATCTATGGTGACGTTCGAGCGGTACTGAGTGCGGCTGTGGACGACGGGCTCCTCCCCCGCAACCCCTGCTCCGCGAAGTCCGTGCGGCCGCCATCGGTCGAGCGGCGACGAGTCACCCCGTGGCTGGCCTCACAGGTGCAGGCAGTCCGCCAAGCCCTTCCCCAGCGCTACCGGACCATGGTGGACACAGGAGCTGGCTGCGGGCTCCGGCAGGGTGAGATTGTGGGACTCGCTGAGGACGCCATCGACTTCGAAGCCGGCATCCTTCGGGTCGTTCGACAGGTAAAACTCATTCAGGGCACGGCCGTATTCGCCCCGCCGAAATGCAATAAGGAGCGAGACGTCCCGCTTCCGTCCTCGGTGGCCGAAGCCCTGCGGGTGCACATGGATGCCTGCAAGCCGGTTGAGGTCACCCTGCCGTGGCGGAAGCCTGACGGCCCGAAGGTGACGGCTCGTCTCCTGTTCACGAACACAGCAGCCGGAGTGGTCTGGCGGAGCAACTTCAACATCCAGGAGTGGAAACCTGCACTCGCTGCGGCCGGCCTCATCCCGGGGGCCCGGGAAGGAAAATACGAGTCCGCCCGCGAGCACGGCATGCATGCGCTTCGGCACTTCTACGCCTCAGTGTTGCTGGACGCTGGCGAGAGCATCAAGGCGGTGAGCCAGCACCTTGGGCACACCGACCCCGCACTCACTCTGCGGGTGTACGCACACCTCATGCCATCGAGCCAAGAGCGCACACGCAAAGCGATCGACTGGATCTTCTCACCGTCCCGCGACGAGGCAGGTGAGACAGAGACAGCTCAGTAAGGCATGAACGACTCCTGGCTGACACTGAAAATGTCAGCCAGGAGTCGTTCCAGAGTGCCTCGCGCAGGCCAAATCAAATACAAGACTTAGGTGCGCCTATTGCATCAGCTCACCGATCTCACGAAGGCGCTTTTTTTGCTCCTCCGAGAACACCATGCCGCGATACCTACGCGCGAGTTCGCTAACAAACAGATCCATCTCGCCCCTCTTCAACTGCGAAATCTTCAGCAGCAACAGGTAATACAAACAGAGACCCCGACTAAGAGCCTTGTGCCCTCCCGTGTCAGTGATCCAGTGATCACTGAAAATCTCTATGCGTTCGCGATTAGATTCGAGATCTTGCGCTAGATCCTGAACAGTCACCGCACCGAAATCCATCAGCTTGGCCACCTGCCGCCAAGCGTATTCCGCGTGATAGTGAAGTTCGGTGGTTCTCAATTTAGTTGCCAGCATTTTATCGATGCTCAAAGCAGTGGCATTCGTCTCCAAAAAACTCTGAATCGTGAGCTGATCGAGCGGCAAGTCCATCTGGCTAGCATCGATTTTCGAATGCACCTCCTCGGAATACGACTGATGCGCGTCCCTCAGTTGACGGAATTGCTCGTCGGCCATCTCAAGCAATCCAGCCAAGCGGTAAAATTGCCTCCGGGTCGCCTTCGGAAGGGATCCCTTAGACTTATATCCGAGGTCATGTTCAATTTCCGCCCAAGCATGCTGCAGCAGAGACCGAACCTGCAGTTCAAATCCTAGCCCCTTGTACTGTCTGTACTCGATCAGCGATTCCCGCCGAGGATCCAGGCTCAGGATGTAGTGTCGAGACAAATAGCCAAATCGGTCAGGGTCGAGCAAGGCTCGCTTGTCTACGGAATTCGCTTCGTCGATCTCGAATTCCCGTTCAATCAATTCAGAAATGAGATCAACTTCGTCATCGAAGTAGGTTATGACGCGCACACCAAGAAGGTCAGTAAGAGAGCCATAACCCGTGTACTTATCAGGCGCGGCCTCGACCTTTGTCTGTGCGCTCCGCCAAGTTTTGACTCGATACTCAACGCTTTGCACCATGATGCCAGCCTCGGCAATGAGGTGTTTCAGCAAGCCACAAACGACTTGACCGTACCCTTCAAGTCTCGATGTGCTCGCAGCGTACGAAGCTTCAGACAGACCCTCGGCGTTCATGAGCTCATGTTACGAGGTGCGCCGAAACTCTAGTGGGGGAATTGCGACATCGAGAGCACTGTTGGCATCTCCTATCCCTGCCGCGAGGTCGAACCGATCACACGCCCCTGGCCGCCTGTCGAACAACGGTGCCCTGGGACTGCCATCGGACTCTCGACGGCCCACAGGCGGCCCCACCGGTCCACACATACCGTCTCTCGACGGCAACATCGCAGGTAGATGGGCTATGCCTGCTATAGGACAGTGAGTTCTCCGGGCTTAGGCATGGTTCTTCCAGTGTCGCAGACGCGCGGAGGTGCCCCTGTGCGTCGTGGTGACGGGCTCCGTACGGGGTAACCGGGACAACACAGAGAGTTCCGCGACCGCCGCAGGAGGCAGGTGCCGTGCACACCGTGAAGCACTGGTTCAATGACAGCCTGACCGGGCAGGGCCTGCTGGCCTTCGTGCTCGGTGTGGGCCTGAACGCGCTGTTACGCCACGACGATTCCCCGGCCATGTGGCTGGTCCAGGGTGCCGTCTACTCCGTCGTCGTGCTGGTGGCCGTGGTCCTCCAGCGGAGGCGGACGAGCCGGGCGACGGGCGCTTCCCCGGGTGCCATCGCCGGCCTCGACCGCAAGATCCGCCACCATGATGTGCCGGACGATCCCCAGGAGCGGGCCGTGATGGGGCGGCTGGTCGACGAGCGTCTGGGGAAGATCGAGCGGGGCAAACGGTGGCTTCCGTTCTGGATGGGCTTCATGGGCCTGATCGTGGTCGCCATGTTCGTCCTCGCCGCCACCAGCGGCGGCTCCCTGGTGTTCCCCCTGGCCTTCGCCGTCTTCATGGCGGCGTTCTGCGCCTGGATCCTGTGGATGCGCCGCCGGGCGCTGGCGCTGAACCGCGGTATGCGGACGGCGCTGCGCGAGCGCGGCTGACGCCACAGGATCCAGGCGCAGAACGCCGCCATGAAGACGGCGAAGGCCAGGGGGAACACCAGGGAGCCGCCGCT
>NZ_JBMNDO010000232.1:0-3529 GCF_052542855.1 Streptomyces sp. SAS_281 | reverse complement strand
CCTGCACCTTGGGCGAGAAGCCGTTGACCAGGACGAAGGGGACGCCCTGGGCGCGCAGTTGCTCGTAACGCCCCATGTCCGCCGTGTCCACCCGTCCCCGCGGCCCGGCTTCAGTTGCCCGCGCTGTCCACGACCGCCGCCCACTCGTCGAGCAGCGCTTCGGCGGAGGCGTCGTCGGGTCCCTCGGCCCACAGGTGGGTGACGGCTTCCGCCGGGTCGGGCAGCACCATGACCCAGCGCCCGTCCGCCTCCACGACCCGTACACCGTCCGTGGTGTCAACGTCCCGGTCGCCGGCCGCCTCCACGACGCGGCGCATGACCAGGCCCTTCACGGCCCACGGTGTCGCCAGGTCACGACGCAGGACGTGGGCGCGCGGGATGCGGGCGTCGATCTGGCTCAGGGTGAGCTGCGTCCGTGCGACGAGCCCGATGAGCCGCACGAATGCGGCCGTCCCGTCGAAGACACTCGCGAATTCGGGAACGATGAAGCCGCCGCGCCCGTCTCCTCCGAAGATGGTGCCTTCCTCACGCCCCACCCGGGTCAGGTCGTCCGGCGACGTGGTCGTCCACTCGACCTGCGTGCCGTGGTACGCGGCGACCTGCTCGGCGACCCTGGTCGTGGTGACCGGGAGCGCCACCCGACCGCTGCGCCGCTCGGCGGCGACGAGGTCGAGCATGACGAGCAGCGCCCGGTCGTCCTCGACGATCCGGCCCCGTTCGTCCACCAGGGACAGCCGCTCGCCCACGGGGTCGAAGCGGACGCCGAAGGCCGCCCGAGCGGAGGAGACGATCTCGCCCAGCCGCACGAGACCCTTGCGCCGGGCTTCGGCAGTCTCGGTCGGCCGGGATTCGTCAAGACCGGGGTTGATGGTGAGCGCGTCGACGCCCAGCCGCCCGAGGAGGCTCGGCAGCACGAGTCCCGCGCTGCCGTTGGAGGCATCGACCACGACCTTCAGCTGGGCGTCGGCGATCCCGGTCGTGTCCACGTTGCGCAGCAGCGACCCGGTGTACGAGTCGAAGACGCTGGACGGGAAGTAGATGTCCCCGATCTCGCCGGGGAACGCCCGGCGGTACTCCTGCCTGGCGTAGACGCGGTCCAGTTTCCGCTGCCGCGCCTGCGAGAGATCCGCCCCGCGTTCGTCGAAGAACATGATGTCGACGGAGTCGGGCACACCCTGCGACGTACGGATCATGATTCCGCCGGCACTGCCGCGCGCGGTCTGCTGCCGCGCGACGGGCAGCGGTACGTTCTCCAGGTCCCGTACGTCGATGGCGCTGGCCTGGAGGGCGGAGATCACGGCGCGTTTGAGCGCCCGGGCGCCTCGGGAGTGGTCCCGGGCGGTGGTGACGGTGGAGCCCTTCTTGAGCGTCGTTGCGTAGGCGCCGGCCAGTCTGACGGCCAGCTCGGGGGTGATTTCGACGTTCAGGATGCCGGAGACGCCGCGCGCCCCGAAGAGGTGTGCCTGACCGCGGGACTCCCAGATCACCGAGGTGTTGACGAAGGCCCCGGCCTCGATGGTCTTGAAGGGATAGACGCGGACGTTCCCCTGGATGATCGATTCCTCACCGACGAGGCATTCATCGCCGATGACGGCGCCGTCCTCGATCCGGGAGGCGCGCATGATGTCGGTGTTCTTGCCGACCACGCAGCCGCGCAGGTTGCTGTGGTCGCCGATGTACACGTTGTCGTGGACCACGGCCTTGTGCAGGAACGCCCCGCTCTTGACGACGACGTTCGACCCGATGACCGTGTGCTCGCGGATCTCCACGCCGGCTTCGACCTTGGCGTAGTCCCCGATGTAGAGCGGGCCGCGCAGTACGGCGTCGGGGTGCACGTCGGCGCCTTCGGCCACCCAGACACCGGGAGAGATCTCGAAGCCGTCGATCTCGACGTCGACCTTGCGCTCCAGTACGTCGGCCTGGGCCTTCACATAGCTCTCGTGGGTGCCCACGTCCTCCCAGTAGCCCTCGGCGACATAGCCGTAGATGGGCTTGCCTTCCTTCATGAGCTGCGGGAAGACGTCCCCGGACCAGTCCACGGAGGCGTCGGCCTCGACGTAGTTGAAGACCTCGGGCTCCATGACGTAGATGCCCGTGTTCACGGTGTCGGAGAAGACCTGGCCCCAGGTCGGCTTCTCCAGGAAGCGTTCGACCTGGCCCTGCTCGTCCACGATCGTGATCCCGAATTCCAGGGGGTTGGGAACACGGGTGAGGCAGACGGTGACCAGGCCGCCCTTTTCCTTGTGGAATGCGATGAGATCCGTGAGGTCGAAGTCGGTGAGCGCATCACCGGAAATGACGAGGAAGGTGTCGTCCTTCAGCGCCTCTTCGGCGTTCTTCACGCTGCCGGCGGTGCCGAGCGGCTTCTCCTCATTGGCATAGCTCAGCTCCATGCCGAGCTCTTCGCCGTCCCCGAAATAATTCTTCACCAGGGAGGCGAGGAACTGGACGGTCACGACCGTCTCATTGAGCCCGTGCCGTTTCAGCAGCCGGAGCACATGCTCCATGATCGGCCGATTGGCCACGGGCAGGAGCGGTTTGGGCATGCTCGAGGTCATGGGGCGAAGGCGAGTGCCTTCGCCGCCAGCCATCACGACGGCCTTCATGTCGGAAACGTCCTCCTTGAGAGACGACGGTCGAGCCGACTTCGCCCGTCAGGGCAGCTTCTGTGTCATCAGCCGCGGGCCGGCATCGTTGCACGGCACCACATCAGCGAGCTCAATCGGCTACTGCATCCGCCTTGACCAGGCGGCGGACCTGAACCACGTACAAGATTCCTGCCCACCAATAGAGGGTTGTACCCCACCCTGCGAACGCCCATCCGAAAACGGTGGCCACCTCTGCCAGCCAACCATGCCCGTCGCTGAGCAGCAACAAGGGGAATGCGTACATGAGGTTGAACGTGGCCGCCTTGCCGAGGAAGTTCACCTGGGGCGGCGGATAGCCGTGCCGGCGCAGGATTCCCACCATCACAAGGAGCATCAGCTCGCGGGCGAGCAACGCGACAGTGAGCCAGAGAGGCAGGATCTCGCGCCAGGTGAGTCCGACGAGCGTGGAAAGAATGTAGAGCCGGTCGGCGGCCGGGTCGAGTAGCCGGCCGAGGCTGCTGATCTGGTTCCAGCGGCGTGCGAGCTTGCCGTCGAGGTAGTCGCTGACACCGCTGAACATCAGGACCAGCAGGGCCCAGCTGTCACTCTTGGGCCCGCCGAACTCCGGGCGGAGAATCAGCCACAGGAAGACAGGTACGCCGACGAGACGCGCCATGCTGAGGATGTTGGGGATGGTGAGTACCCGGTCCGTCTGAACGCGGGTCTCCTGGACCTCCACCCGGGGGCCTCCTGTGTCAAGAACGTGCCGATGATGCCCCCTGACCCTACCCTCAGCCCCAGTCGACGGGTGCACAGGGGTGGCGAGCACCCTGAAAACGCGAAAAAGCCCCGTGCCATCGGCACGGGGCTTCCCCACAATGATTGTTCGGCGGCGTCCTACTCTCCCACAGGGTCCCCCCTGCAGTACCATCGGCGCTGAA
>NZ_JBMNDO010000231.1:0-3536 GCF_052542855.1 Streptomyces sp. SAS_281 | reverse complement strand
ACCCAGTATCGGGGCGACCCTCCGCCTTGCGATCGCACGCACCAGACGCCGCCGGACCCGCCCTCCGGGCGGACGGCGCTACTTTCGAAACACGCCCTAACCCTTGAGCCCGGACGGCCGACACGCGGCGCCGGTTGTGGGGCAGGGCTTGGGGAGCCGGGATCGGGGCATCCACCGCTGTCCCAGGTCGTGGACCGGTTCCGCCTGTGGCGCGACCTCGGCAGAGCGGCCGAAGGGGGCCTCCGCGTCATCGACCGCGCCTCCTGTCGTCGAAGGCGACGTCAACCGGATCAAAACGATCAGGCGCCAGATGTACGGCCGTGCCGGCTTCGCGCTCCTGCGGAGGCGAGTCCTGCTCGCCAGCTGGGTGGTCAGTTTCTGCGCAGGTCGTGAATCGAAGTACATCACCGGACGTGCCCGCGGGTGCGCCTCGAAGGTGATTGCGCTGATGGGTTCCGTGCAGCGTTCCACGGAGCCCATCAGCGCATCGCTGCCCCTGACGGCCCCCTCCTGTCGATGGCTGCCTCACCACGACCGGTCTGGCCGTCAATCCACTGACCCCACCCTGAAAGCCTCCGTAGCAGAGCGGCCGTCGTCGCCGACGAGAGTTCCACGCCGGACAGAGCCGGCGCACACGTGACCACGCCCGCAGTCGATCGTTGCCCATCGGTACTGACGGCCAGAACCGCGAAGGCCGACGAATGCGAACAGGACAGCGAAGCTGATGCGTGTGAACAGGACTGCCTGCCCCGGACAACCGCCCATGCCGCCCGGTCCGGGAGGGCTCACCCGCTCCCGGGCCCTGCGGTTCTGGCTGGACCCGGCCAACCTCGCAGCCCGCCTCGATCAAGCCGGCCCGGTCGTCCGGACCAGGACCGGTCCGGCGACCGCCTTCCAGGTCAACGACCCATCGCTGCTGCGCAAGATCGGCAGTGACGAAGACACCTTCCGGTTCTGGGGTCCGGACCCGAGCCTGCGCGACTTCAACGAGCACGGGGTGGTCGGCCTCGAGGGTGCCGCCCACCGGGAGCGGCGCGCCGTGATGAGGCCCGCGTTCGCCGCGTCCCGGCTCACCACTCTCGGTCCCGATGTCCAAGCGTGTACCCGGCGACTTCTCGCTGACCTGCCCTCGGACCGACCGCTCGACATCCGGGTGGAAATGAGCAGACTCGCCTGCGGCCTCCTCGTGAGCTGCATTTTCAACAGCGAGCTCACTCCCGAGACCCTGTCGAGGATCGCGGCCGCCCGCTCCACCCTGTCCAGCGGCACCTTCTGGCGTTACGCGCTCTCGCCCTGGCCCTGGGTGCCCGTGCCCCGGCGCCGCGCCTGCCGCCGCGCGCTGGCCGAACTGGACGAGGCCGTCCGCCAGGTGCGGGCCGGCCACCGGCCCGACCCGGACGGCCAGGACCTGGTGTCCCTGCTCAGTGCCGCCGCTCCCGGTAACCCCCACGCGGTGCAGCGCGACATTCGTGCCCTGCTGATCGCCGGGATGGAGACCAGCGCCTCCACCCTGGCCTGGACCTGCTACGAACTGGGCCGCCACCCGGACTATCAGCAAGCGATCCAGGACGAAGCCGCCACCGCACCCGATACGAGTCGCCTGCAAGCACACCAGCTCCCGCTCGCGACCGCCTTCATCCAAGAAGTCATCCGTCTCCACAGCATCCCCTTCCTGGTCCGCCGCACCCGCCGTCAGACCTTCCAGGGCGGTGTACGGATGCCGGCCGGAGCCGTGGTCACGCTGCCTCTGGGGGCCCTGCGCCGCGACCGGAACCGCTACCCCGACCCGGACGTGTTCGACCCGCAGCGCTGGCTCCCCCACGCCGTGCCGCCACCCGTCCCCGCAGCGCTGCTCGCCTACGGGCTGGGGCCCCGGTACTGCCCCGGCGCAGCCGCGGCCGATGCCATGCTGCCCGTCGTCCTGGCAACCCTGGCCGGCTTGCGCACCCTGCGTCCGGCGCGGCCGGACCGCAAGATCGGCGTGAGTCTGGAACTCACACCGACGCCCAAGGGCCTGACCATGTACGCCACACCATGCGAACCTCGGCTCGCCGGCACCGGGCCGGCACCCGGCACGAACGTCGATTCCGGTTCAGAAACGGCTTCCACCGAGAGCGGACACCCCTGACACTCGCCCTCCTGCGCCCACCGCCCGTGACTTGGGCCGGCCAGGCGGTGCGCACGGGGCTGCGGCTACGACTGGTGGATGTCGCGGCTGCAAGCGAATCAGCCGGAGCCCGAAGGACCCGCTGAGGCTGCGGCAAGCGATCCGGCACTGGTGCCTGCGCAGGGCCGGTCGGTCCCCGGCTTTCGCTCCGGGCCGGCGCGCAGCAGGCGTCGCCGACGCTCAGCGTCTGGGAAGGCGGTGCAGGGTGACCTCGGTGAGTGCGCGGTCCGTCACCGTGCACGTCATGTAGGTGCAGTACGGCTGCCGTCTGCGATCCGTCGGCGATCCGGGATTCAGCAGCCGCAGCCCGCCCGGAGCCTCGGTGTCCCAGGGGATGTGGCTGTGGCCGAAGACCAGGACGTCCAAGTCCGGGTAGAGCGCGGCGCAGCGTGCCTCCCGCCCCGGGGCCGCCCCCGTCTCGTGGACGACGCCGAACCGCACGCCTCCCAGCCGGGCACGGGCCACCTCCGGCAGCCTGGCCCTCAGTTCCGGACCGTCGTTGTTTCCGTACACCCCGATCAGGCGCCGCGCGCGGTGCTCCAGCAGATCGAGGGTAGCGACGTCGACCCAGTCCCCGGCATGCAGGACGGCGTCCGCACGGTGCACATCGTCGAGCAGTTCATCGGGCAGGTGTTTGGCGCGCCGGGGGACATGGGTGTCCGAGACGAGCACCAGCCGCAAGGGAGGATGCGCGGGCGTCGCGGTGGGGTCGTCGTCCATCTGCCGGCCGTTTCTTGGGGTACGCCACCTGTTCATGGGCTGCTGTCCCGCAATTCCCGGCGGGTGCACAACGACAGCTACGACACCTCGCCGCGTTGTCGAAACGCCCGCAGACATCCAGTATGCGGGTGCCTCTCCGCCTTGCGATGCACCGCATTCCGAGACGCCAAGCCTGGCGGTGGGGCCCCAGTGTCAGGTCAACGGGCGAGCGGACCGGACAGCGCGTCCAGGAAGGTGCCGCCCAGCAGGCCGAGCGGGACGGAACAGGTGGCTGCTCCGTAGGCGGTCGCGGCGGCGATCCTCGATGTTGTGATCGAGACACCGGCAGGCTCGCGTGCCAGGAACGCCGGGGCGATCAGCGCAGGTAATAGAAGAGGAAGGCCAGAAAGATCATGGTCACCGGGTACCAGCGCACGTGGAACCGTGACACAGCGTGCCGGCCCGGCGCCAAGCCCCCGGAGAACGCACCGGTTTCCAGGGGAGTCCGCACTGCGGCCAGGCAGAGGCCCAGGCCGTACGGGGCTGCCACGCCGGCACCGACCACGCCGAGAAGGACCAGCAGCGACTGCCACGCGTCCATCCCTCGCCCCACCTCCGCTCGCGGCGTCACCGTCGTCCCCCGTAGTGGGGGGGCGGCCACGTCCGGCCC
>NZ_JBMNDO010000230.1:0-3624 GCF_052542855.1 Streptomyces sp. SAS_281 | reverse complement strand
GCAAGGGAGGGTGCGGTCCGGAGCCCGGACCCCACCCCCCCCCCCCCCCGCCCCCCGGACGGAGGCCCGGTTACGCCGGAACGCTCGCCACGCCCGCGGCCAGGAACTTCTTCCCGTTCACGCGCTCCGAGACGCCCTCGCGGTCCAGGTACGGCGTGATGCCGCCCAGGTGGAAGGGCCAGCCGGCGCCCGTGATCAGGCAGAGGTCGATGTCCTGGGCCTCGGCCACGACGCCCTCGTCCAGCATCAGGCCGATCTCCTGGGCGACCGCGTCCAGGACGCGGTCGCGGACCTGCTGCTCGGTCAGGACGGTGTCGCCCTGCTTGAGGAGGGCGGCGACCTCGGGGTCGAGGACCGGTGCGCCCGTGTCGTACACGTAGAAGCCGCGCTTGCCGGCCTTCACGACCGCCGCCAGGTTCTCGGAGACGGTGAAGCGCTCCGGGAAGGCGCGGTTCAGGGTCTCGGAGACGTGCAGGCCGATCGCCGGGCCGACCAGCTCCAGGAGCACCAGCGGGGACATCGGCAGGCCGAGCGGCTCGATGGCCTTCTCCGCGGTCTCGACCGGGGTGCCCTCGTCGATGACGTTCTGGATCTCGCCCATGAAGCGGGTGAGGATGCGGTTGACGACGAACGCCGGGGCGTCCTTCACCAGCACCGCGGTCTTCTTCAGCTTGCGGGCGACCCCGAAGGCGGTGGCCAGCGAGGCGTCGTCCGTCTTCTCGCCGCGCACGATCTCCAGGAGCGGGAGGATCGCGACCGGGTTGAAGAAGTGGAAGCCGACGACCCGCTCGGGGTTCTTCAGCTTCGAGGCCATCTCGGTGACCGAGAGGGACGAGGTGTTGGTGGCGAGGATCGCGTGTGCCGGGGCGACCGCCTCGACCTCCGCGAACACCTGCTGCTTGACGCCGATCTCCTCGAAGACCGCCTCGATGATGAAGTCGGCGTCGGAGAAGCCCTCCGCCTTGTCCAGCACACCGGAGACCAGGGCCTTCAGACGGTTGGCCTTGTCCTGGTTGATACGGCCCTTGCCGAGCAGCTTCTCGATCTCGGCGTGGACGTAGCCCACACCCTTGTCGACGCGCTCCTGGTCGATGTCGGTCAGCACGACCGGCACCTCCAGGCGGCGCAGGAACAGCAGGGCGAGCTGGCTGGCCATCAGGCCCGCGCCCACCACGCCGACCTTGGTGACCGGGCGCGCCAGGTTCTTGTCCGGGGCCCCGGCCGGGCGCTTGGCGCGCTTCTGGACGAGGTTGAAGGAGTAGATCCCGGACCGCAGCTCGCCGCCCATGATCAGGTCCGCCAGGGCCTGGTCCTCGCGGTCGAAGCCGGCGGACAGGTCGCCGTCCTTGGCCGCGGCGACGATCTCCAGCGCGCGGTACGCGGCCGGGGCCGCACCGTGCACCTTGGAGTCGGCGATGGCCCGGCCGCGCGCGACGGCCTGGTCCCAGGCGTCCCCGCGGTCGACCTCGGGGCGCTCGACCGTGACCGTGCCGTTGAGCACGTCCGCGGTCCAGACGAGGGACCGCTCCAGGAAGTCCGCGCCCTCGAAGAGCGCGTCCGCGATGCCGAGCTCGAAGACCTGCTTGCCCTTGAGCTGGCGGTTCTGGTTCAGCGAGTTCTCGATGATCACCGAGACCGCGCGGTCGGCGCCGATCAGGTTCGGCAGCAGCACGCAGCCGCCCCAGCCGGGGACCAGACCGAGGAAGACCTCGGGCAGCGAGAACGCCGGCAGCGCCTTGGAGACGGTGCGGTACGAGCAGTGCAGCCCGACCTCGACACCGCCGCCCATCGCCGCGCCGTTGTAGTACGCGAACGTGGGCACCGCGAGGGTGGACAGCCGGCGGAAGACGTCGTGGCCGCCCTTGCCGATGGCCAGCGCGTCCTTGTGCTCCTTGAGCAGTTCGACGCCCTTGAGGTCGGCGCCGACCGCGAAGATGAACGGCTTGCCGGTGATGCCGACGCCCGTGATCGCGCCCTCGGCGGCCTCCTTCTCGACCTGGTCGATCGCGGCGTCGAGGTTCGCCAGCGACTGCGGTCCGAAGGTGGTCGGCTTGGTGTGGTCCAGGCCGTTGTCCAGCGTGATGAGGGCGAAGCGCCCCGCACCGGCCGGCAGGTCCAGGTGGCGTACGTGCGCCTGGGTGACGACCTCGCCGGGGAACAGCTCGGCCGCACCCTTCAGAAGCTCGGTGGTGGTGCTCACTTGTCGCCTCCGGCGTTCTCGAAGTGCGGGTTCTCCCAGACGACCGTCGCGCCCATGCCGAAGCCGACGCACATGGTCGTGAGGCCGTAACGGACCTCGGGGTGCTCCTCGAACTGGCGGGCCAGCTGGGTCATCAGCCGGACGCCGGAGGAGGCCAGCGGGTGGCCGTAGGCGATCGCGCCGCCGTACTGGTTGACGCGGGCGTCGTCGTCGGCGATGCCGTAGTGCTCCAGGAACGCCAGCACCTGTACGGCGAATGCCTCGTTGATCTCGAAGAGACCGATGTCCGAGATGGACAGGCCGGCCTGGGCGAGGGCCTTCTCGGTGGCCGGAATCGGCCCGTAGCCCATGACCTCCGGCTCGACGCCCGCGAAGGCGTACGAGACCAGGCGCATCTTGACCGGGAGGCCCAGCTCGCGGGCGACGTCCTCGGCGGCGAGCAGCGAGGCGGTGGCGCCGTCGTTGAGCCCCGCGGCGTTGCCGGCCGTGACGCGGCCGTGGGCGCGGAACGGGGTCTTCAGGTTGGCCAGGGACTCCATGGTGGTGCCCGGGCGCATCGGCTCGTCGGCGGTGACCAGGCCCCAGCCGGTCTCCCCGGCCTCGGCGTTGGTCCGGCGCACCGAGACGGGCACCAGGTCCTGCTGGATCTTGCCGTTGGCGTACGCCTTGGCGGCCTTCTCCTGGGACCGCACCGCGTAGGCGTCGGCGCGCTCCTTGGTGATCGTGGGGTACCGGTCGTGCAGGTTCTCCGCGGTCATGCCCATGAACAGCGCGGACTCGTCGACCAGCTTCTCCGACACGAACCGCGGGTTCGGGTCCACGCCCTCGCCCATCGGGTGGCGGCCCATGTGCTCGACACCGCCGGCGACGACGACGTCGTACGCGCCGAAGGCGATGGAGCCGGCCGTCGACGTGACGGCGGTCAGGGCGCCCGCGCACATGCGGTCGATGGAGTAGCCCGGGACGGACTGGGGCAGACCCGCCAGGATGCCGGCGGTGCGGCCGAGGGTCAGGCCCTGGTCGCCGATCTGCGTGGTCGCGGCGATGGCGACCTCGTCGATCTTCTTGGGGTCCAGGTCCGGGTTGCGGCGCAGCAGCTCCCGGATGGCCTTCACGACGAGATCGTCGGCGCGGGTCTCGTGGTAGATGCCCTTCGGGCCCGCCTTGCCGAACGGGGTGCGGACGCCGTCTACGAAGACGACGTCCCGGATGGTACGAGGCACGATGGCTCTCCTCCAGGGTGCGGGATGGCACTGCTGCGGGGCGCGCCCGGAGGCACGCCGCTCCGGTCATGCTACTTGCGGGTAACCAGACTGCCCACCCCCGGTGGCCGGAGCGGCGAAGGTCACACGCGGAAACTGCCCGGGGAGCACCCCTCCGCACACGGCGAATGGCCCGGACGGACTCGTTTTCGAGTCCGTCCG
>NZ_JBMNDO010000022.1:0-81491 GCF_052542855.1 Streptomyces sp. SAS_281 | reverse complement strand
CCGGAGCGTCTCCGGCGGCCTCTTCCCGTGTCCGGGGTGCCGTCAGGCGTCCTCGGTGTCCGCGTCGGGTGCGGCGCCCGGCCTGCGGATGCCGAGGGCCTCGATGGTGGCGGGCCTGACCAGCTGGTAGAGCGCGGTCAGCGCGAGCGCCGCGAGCACGATGCCGGCCGGGATCAGCACGCCGTGGGAGCGCAGCAGCGTCCAGGCCACCGGCAGCGCGATGATCTGCGTGATGAGCGCGGGGCCCCGGCTCCAGCTGCGGCGGCGCAGCAGGCCGCGGGCGGCGAAGAGCGGGATCAGGCCGAGCGCGATGACGGTCAGCCCGCCCATCTCGGCCTGCTCGGGGCTGTCGGGCCGGCCCAGCAGGCCCATCACCAGCATGTAGATCCCGCCGATGACGAGGGCCGCGCCTTCGAGGCCGCTGATCGCGGCCACCAGCGTGATCCTGGCGGGCTTCGCCGGCTCGGCCAGGGACGAGGGCGCGTTCTGCTGAGTACTCACCCTTGCAGGTTGGCATCCCGGACCCGGCGAAGGAAAGCCGGGGTGGCGCGCGCCACCGTCGCACCCCCGCGCCGTCACCGAGCGTGAGGGCCTGCGGGCAGGACTTCAGGGCTGTACCCCGCGGTAGGTAGGCTGGCAGTCATGCGCGCACTTCTTGTGGTCAATCCAGCCGCCACCACCACCAGTGCGCGGACCCGTGACGTGCTGATCCACGCGCTGGCGAGCGAGATGAAGCTGGAGGCCGTCTCCACGGAGTACCGCGGGCACGCCCGCGACCTGGGGCGGCGGGCCGCCGACAGCGACGACATCGACCTCGTGGTGGCCCTCGGCGGCGACGGCACGGTCAACGAGGTCGTCAACGGCCTGCTGCACCGGGGCCCCGACCTGGACAACCTGCCGAAGCTGGCCGTGGTGCCCGGCGGCTCCACCAACGTCTTCGCGCGGGCCCTCGGGCTGCCCAACGACGCGGTGGAGGCGACCGGCGCCATTCTGGACGCGCTGGAGAACCGGACCGAACGCACGGTCGGCCTCGGCCTCGCGGCGGGGACACCGGGCACGGCGGACGAATCCGTTCCGGAGCGCTGGTTCACCTTCTGCGCCGGCCTCGGATTCGACGCCGGGGTGATCGGCCGGGTCGAACAGCAGCGGGAGCGCGGCAAGCGTTCGACCCATGCCCTGTACGTGCGCCAGGTGGTCCGGCAGTTCCTGGAGGAGCCGCACCGGAGACAGGGCGTGATAACGCTCGACGTGCCCGGCGAGGAGCCGGTCACCGATCTCGCGCTTTCCATAATCTGCAACACGGCCCCCTGGACGTACCTGGGGAACCGGCCCATCTACGCGGCTCCGGGGGCGTCCTTCGACACCGCCCTGGACGTGCTGGGCCTGCGGAAACTGTCCACGGCGGCGGTCAGCCGCTACGCCACCCAGCTGCTCACGTCGAGCCCGGAGAAGGGCCCTCGGGGCAAGCACGCGGTTTCACGGCACGACCTCACGGACTTCACCTTGCATTCAAAGGTGCCACTGCCCTTCCAGATGGACGGTGACCACCTCGGAGTGCGTACGAGTGTGACGTTCACAGGCGTACGCCGTGCACTGCGTGTGATTGTGTGAGTGGAAGGGACCAAAGTCCTTTAACTCGAACGTTTGGACTGGCTTCCACCCTCTAGAAGTACGGCTGTGACCTAGCCGACACCGAGGAATCAAAAAAAACTTTCCTGAAGGGGTTGTATCCGTCGCCGAGGTTTGCGAATCTCTACATGGCGATCGGGACGGCCCGCAACAACGGCCTCCACTGAGAGCCAGAACCCCTCCTCACTTCACAGGACCACAACCAGTTCATCTGGGCGTCGGGCCTACACCTGCGGGGGGATTCGTGAAAGCGTTCACATTCACAAGCCACAGTACGTAACACCAAGGAGAGGTAGCAGCCATGGACTGGCGTCACAACGCCGTTTGTCGTGAGGAAGACCCGGAGCTGTTCTTCCCCATCGGCAACACCGGTCCTGCGCTGCTGCAGATCGAGGAAGCCAAGGCCGTCTGCCGTCGCTGCCCCGTCATGGAGCAGTGCCTGCAGTGGGCGCTCGAGTCCGGCCAGGACTCCGGCGTCTGGGGTGGCCTCAGCGAGGACGAGCGCCGCGCAATGAAGCGCCGCGCCGCTCGCAACCGGGCGCGCAACGCCAGCGCCTGACCGACGCCACCGCTACGAACCTCAGCGCAGGCGGCGCGTACAGCGCGTACGCACCACCCCGCCCCCCGAGTCGCAGCGCGCAGTACCCCCGAAGCGCATGATTGACCAGAGAGCCCGGACCGTCCACCGACGGTCCGGGCTCTCTGCCGTGTCCGGGTCCCGCTACTTCTCGCTGCGGACCGGGATGTCGAGGACGACCTGCGTCCCGCGCTCCGGCGCCGGCACCATGCCGAAGGACCCGCCGAGCTCACCCTCGACCAGCGTCCGGACGATCTGGAGGCCGAGGTTGCCGGCCTTCTGCGGGTCGAATCCCTCGGGCAGACCGCAGCCGTCGTCCTGGACGGTGATGAGCAGCCGCCCCTCGGCGGGCGAGCCGCCCCGGACCGCCGAGACCTCGACGGTGCCGGACTCCGCGACGGAGAAGGCGTGCTCCAGGGCGTTCTGCAGGACCTCGGTGAGGACCATCGAGAGCGGTGTCGCCACCTCGGCGTCGAGTATCCCGAAGCGTCCCGTGCGGCGGCAGGTCACCTTGCCCGGCGAGATCTCCGCGACCATGGCGATCACCCGGTCGGCGATGTCGTCGAACTCCACCCGCTCGTCCAGGTTCTGGGACAGCGTCTCGTGCACGATGGCGATCGAACCGACGCGCCGCACCGCCTCGTTGAGCGCCTCGCGGCCCTGCGGGGAGTCCATCCGGCGGGCCTGGAGCCGCAACAGGGCGGCGACCGTCTGGAGGTTGTTCTTCACCCGGTGGTGGATCTCCCGGATGGTGGCGTCCTTGGTGATCAACTCGCGCTCGCGGCGGCGCAGTTCCGTCACGTCGCGCAGGAGGACCAGCGACCCGATGCGGACGCCCTTGGGCTTGAGCGGGATCGCCCGCAGCTGGATCACCCCGCCCGTGCACTCCACCTCGAACTCGCGGGGCGCGTAACCGCTGGCCATCTTGGCCAGGGCCTCGTCCACCGGGCCCCGGGACGGGGCGAGTTCGGCGGTGATCTGGCCGAGGTGCTGGCCGACCAGGTCGGAGGCGAGGCCGAGGCGGTGGTACGCGGAGAGGCCGTTGGGGCTGGCGTACTGGACGACCCCGTCGGCATCCAGCCGGACGAGGCCGTCGCCGACGCGCGGGGACGCGTCCATGTCGACCTGCTGGCCCGGGAAGGGGAAGGACCCGGCGGCGATCATCTGGGCCAGGTCCGACGCGGACTGGAGGTAGGTCAGCTCCAGCCGGGACGGGGTGCGGACGGTGAGCAGGTTGGTGTTGCGCGCGATCACGCCGAGGACCCGGCCCTCCCGGCGCACGGGGATCGACTCGACCCGTACGGGCACCTCCTCGCGCCACTCCGGGTCGCCCTCGCGCACGATCCGGCCCTCGTCCAGGGCGGCGTCCAGGAGCGGGCGGCGGCCGCGCGGGACCAGGTGGCCGACCATGTCGTCCTGGTAGGAGGTCGGGCCGGTGTTGGGCCGCATCTGCGCGACGGAGACGTATCGCGTGCCGTCGCGGGTGGGGACCCACAGGACGAGGTCGGCGAAGGAGAGGTCGGAGAGCAACTGCCACTCCGAGACCAGCAGGTGGAGCCACTCGAGGTCGGTGTCGCTCAGAGCGGTGTGCTGGCGTACGAGGTCGTTCATGGAGGGCACGTGTGCGAGCGTACCCGTGGATGCGCGGCGGTCCGAACCGGAAGCGCCGCCCGTACGTGCGGTGGACCGGGGCCGACATCGGCACCGCGCATGGATGGACACGGCCCAGTGGTCTAGTCCACAATGTCTGATGCAGAACCTCCGCTCTCCCCGCACAGGAGAGCGGACCGAGGTGCCCGCGCTCTCTGCCCTGACTGCGCCGGCGCCTCTCCCCCGGCCGGGGGCACCGCACACCGCCGGCCGGACCGGCCGCCCGCGAGGGCGGCCCTGCTCCGGGCTGCGGTGCTGGTCGGGCTGAGGGTCCCGGCCCGGCGCCGCGGCCCGCGGGTTCTTCCGGACCTCAGCGGGTCTCGGTGACCTTCGCGAGCGCGCGCGGCGCGTCCGGGTCCTGGCCGCGGGCGATCGTCACCTCGTACGCCAGCATCTGGAGCGGCAGGATCTCCAGGACCGGCTGGAGCTCCTCGGCGACCCCGGCCGTCGGCAGCACGAACCCCGCGGACGCCGCCGCCACCTGGGCCTCGGGCCCGACGACGAAGAGGTCGGCGCCCCGGCCGCGCAGCCGGTCCAGGACGGGCTGAAGCGCCTCGCCGCCCCGGCCGTCGGTCACCACGGCGATCACCGGCGAGATGTTGTCGACCATCGCGAGGGGGCCGTGCAGCAGGTCCGCGCCGGAGTACGAGAGGGCGGGGATGTAACTCGTCTCCATGAGCTTCAGGGCGGCTTCCTTGGCGGTGGGGTAGCCGTACCCCCGCGAGGTGATGACCATGCGCTCGGCGAACCGGTAGCGCGAGGCCAGGGCCCTCACCTCGTCCCGGCGGGCGAGCACCTCCTCCGCGAGGTCCGGCAGGACACCGGCCGCCGCCCCGTCGCCGCCGCGCAGCCCCTCCACGAACAGGTACAGCGAGAGCAGGGACGCGGTGTACGTCTTGGTGGCCGGCAGCGCCTTCTCGGGGCCGGCCAGGATGTCGATGTGGTACTCGGAGACGGCCGCGAGCGGTGAGTCCGGGTTGTTGGTCACCGCCAGCGTGACCGCACCGGCCTCCCGGGCCGCCTTGGTCGACGCCACCAGGTCGGGCGAGCCGCCGGACTGGCTGACGGTGATCACCAGGACGTCGCGGAGGTCCGGCTTCGCGCCGTACGCCGTGGTGGTGGACATCGAGGCCAGCCCGCAGGGCAGCCCCAGGGTGATCTCCAGCAGGTACTTCGCGTACAGCGCGGCGTTGTCTGAGGTGCCGCGGGCGGTGAGCAGGACGAAGCGCGGATTCCTCGCCGCGATCCGGCCGGCGGTCTCTCGGATGGCGGGCGCGCCGCGTTCCAGGATGCGGCGGAGCATCGCGGGCTGCTCGGCCATCTCGCCGGACATGATGCGGCCGGGCCGCTCGCCGTCACCGGCCGGGTACGTGGCGGACATGTCGTGCCTCCCGGGGTCTCGCGATGCCTCGTCCAAGTCGAACACGGGGCGCGCGGGGGCCGCCAGCGGGCGACGGCCGGCGGGGTGCGTCCGAGTGCCGGTACGGACACCTCGGGGCAGGGTGAGTCTGCTAGATTGGAACCTTGATTGGTCTATACCACATATCGTCACTCTCGATCGGATCGGCAGGCCCCGCGTGGAAGTTGTCATCGTCCCGGACGCCAAGGCAGGCGGCGAACTGATCGCGGGGGCCATCGGCGCCCTGCTCGGCCGCAAGCCCGACGCCCTTCTCGGCGTTGCCACCGGCTCTACCCCGCTGCCCATCTACCAGGCCCTCGCGGACCTGGTCCGCTCCGGTGCCGTGGACGCCTCGCGCGCCCGCGTCTGCCAGCTGGACGAGTACGTCGGGCTGCCGGCGGGCCACCCGGAGTCGTACCGCTCCGTGGTGCTCCGCGAGGTGATCGAACCGCTCGGGCTCTCCGAGGCCGCGTTCATGGGCCCCGACGGCTCCGCCGAGGACGTCCAGGCGGCCTGCGAGGCGTACGACAGGGCGCTGGCCGAGGCCGGCGGCGTCGACCTCCAGCTGCTGGGCATCGGCACCGACGGGCACATCGGCTTCAACGAGCCCTGCTCCTCGCTCGCCTCCCGCACCCGGATCAAGACGCTCACCGAGCAGACCCGGGTCGACAACGCGCGCTTCTTCGACAACGACATCGACCAGGTGCCGCACCACGTCATCACCCAGGGCATCGGCACGATCCTGGAGGCCCGCCACCCGATCCTGCTCGCGACGGGCGAGGGCAAGGCGGACGCGGTGGCCGCGACCGTCGAGGGGCCGGTCGCCTCGATCGTGCCCGCCTCGGCGCTCCAGCTGCACCCGCACGCGACGGTGGTCGTGGACGAGGCGGCGGCGTCGAAGCTGAAGCTGGCGGACTACTTCCGCGCGACGTACGCGGCGAAGCCGGCCTGGCAGGGGCTGTAGTCCTCACGCGAGAGGGCCGGGACACCGTGGTGGTGTCCCGGCCCTCTCGTATGCGCGGGCTACGCGGAGGCCGTGACGGCCTCCGCCGCCGCCTGGCCGCAGACGCGGGCGGCGCCGTGCGTCGCGATGTGCAGGGCCCCCCGGGGTGCGGCCTGGGGGACGCCCATCTCGACCACGATCGTGTCCGGCCGCGCCGCGAGCAGCGCGTCCAGGGCCTCGCTCATCCACGCGTGACGGTGCGCGTCGCGGACCACGGCGACGACGCGCCGCTCCCCCGCCGCCCGGAGCACGGCCTCGGCCGGGGCCTCGGAGTCGCCGTCGTACGTGTCGGTCTCCGTGCCCGGGACGAGCCGGGTCAGCTCGGCCGCGAGGCCCCAGGGGGTCTCGTCGCCGACCGCGATGTTCGCGACCGGGGTGAAGGCGGCCACGTACGCCGGACCGGTGAGCGGTGCGGCCTCGCCGGTCACCTTCACCGCGCGGCGGGCGGCGACCAGGCCGATGTCCGAGGCGATGCCGGTGCTCCGTGCGGTGCCGGGCGCGGTCCCCTCCTGTGCTGCCGCGCCCGGCTCCCGTACGGCCCCCCGGGCCTCCCGCGTCCAGGACGCGAGGGCGCGGACCCGGGCAGCGGCGTCGGCGAGCCGCTCCTCGGGAAGTTCACCGGAGCGCACCGCCGCGACCAGTGCGTCGCGCAGCCGCAGGACGGTGCTGTCGTCGTCGAGACCGCCGCCGACGCAGAGCGCGTCGGCACCGGCCGCGACGGCGAGGACGGAGCCGCGTTCGATCCCGTACGTCGAGGCGATGGCCTGCATCTCCACGGCGTCGGTCACGATGAGGCCCTGGTACCCCAGCTCCTCGCGCAGCAGACCGGTGAGGATCTGGGGGCTGAGGGTGGCCGGGCGGTGCGGGTCGAGCGCGGGCAGCAGGATGTGCGCGCTCATCACCGACTTGGAGCCGGCCGCGATGGCCGCCCGGAACGGGACGAGCTCCCGGGCGTGCAGGGTCTCCAGGTCGACGTCGATGCGGGGCAGCGCGTGGTGCGAGTCGACCGCGGTGTCGCCGTGCCCCGGGAAGTGCTTGGTGCAGGCGGCGACGCCGGCGGCCTGGAGGCCCTCGACGTACGCGGCGGTGTGCCGGGCGACCAGGTGCGGGTCGGAGCCGAAGGAGCGGACGCCGATGACGGGGTTGCCCGGGTTGGAGTTGACGTCCGCGGACGGGGCCCAGTTGAGGTTGACCCCGCACTCGGCGAGCCGGCGGCCCAGCTCGTGGGCGACGGCCCGGGTCAGCTCGGTGTCGTCCACCGCGCCGAGCGCCAGGTTGCCGGGGAAGGACGAGCCGTGCCGCACCTCGAGGCGGGTGACGTCGCCGCCCTCCTCGTCGATGGCGACGAGCACGTCGTCCCGCTCGGCCCTGAGCTGGGCGGTGAGCGCGGCGAGCTGCTCGGGCGTGTCGATGTTGCGGCCGAACAGGCCGACGGAGGAGAGCCCTTCGCCGACCCGGCGCAGCAGCCACTCGGGCGCCGTGGTGCCGGTGAAGCCGGGCTGCAGCACCGCGAGGGCGTCACGGGTGAGGGTGTCCGTGGTGGAGGTGAGGGTGGTCATGGGGCGGCGTTATCCCTTCACGGCGCCGGAGGTGAGCCCCGCGGCCATCTTCTTCTGCACGAACATGAAGAAGATGACGACCGGAAGAGCGATCATGGTGGACGCCGCCATCAGGGCGCCGTAGTCCGTACCGCGCTCGCTGGTGAACGTCATCAGCCACACGTTGAGCGTGTACTTGGAGTTGTCGTTGATCAGGATGTAGGCGAAGAGGTACTCGTTCCAGGCGTTCACCAGCGCGAAGATCGACGCGGCGGCGAGGCCGGGGGCGAGCAGCGGCAGGATCACCCGGCGGAAGGCGCCGAAGCGGGTGCAGCCGTCCACCATGGCGGACTCCTCCAGCTCCACCGGGATGTTCACCACGAAGCCGCGGATCATGATCGTCGCGAAGGGCAGCGTGGAGACCAGGTAGACGACGATCAGGCTCCAGTACTCGTCGATGCCGCCCAT
This sequence comes from Streptomyces sp. SAS_281, assembly GCF_052542855.1. Taxonomy (NCBI): domain Bacteria; kingdom Bacillati; phylum Actinomycetota; class Actinomycetes; order Kitasatosporales; family Streptomycetaceae; genus Streptomyces; species Streptomyces sp. SAS_281. Next base: position 73,227 of record NZ_JBMNDO010000022.1, on the reverse strand, counting down.
GGCGTTGAGCTGGGCGTAGATCGGGATGAGCATCGCCGTGGGCGGCAGCATCTGGACCAGGATCATGATCAGGACCAGGGCCTTGCGGCCGAAGAAGCGGAACCGGCCGATGGCCAGGGCCGCCAGGGTGGCGATGATCATGCCGCCGACGACGGCGGTGATCGAGACGATGAGGCTCGACTGGACCGCGGTGCCGAAGTTCGGCTGGTCCACGGCCTTGACGAAGTTGTCGAAGGTGATCGACGAGGGCCACAGGGTCTGGTCGTACGAGCGGATCTCGCGGCTGGGCCGCAGGGCGCTGACGACCAGCCAGTAGACCGGGAAGACCATGACCAGGGCGATGCCGAGGCCGAGGATGTTCAGGCCGACCCGGGTCTTCTTGCGGTCCGGGCGCAGGACCTGGGGTGTGTCGGTCGTGGTGCTCATTCGACCTCTCCCGTCTTCATGAGCTGGCGCAGGTAGTACACGGCCACCGCGGACAGCAGGATCACGGTGATGAGGGCGATCGCGGTGCCCTGGCTGAAGGAGGTGGACTCGAATGCCTTCGAGTAGGAGTAGAGGCCGAGGGTCTCGTACTCGGGCTCCGGCTTGCTGCCGCGCAGCAGCCAGATCTGGCCGAAGACGTTGAAGTCCCAGATCACCGACAGCGTGGAGACCATGCTGAAGACGGGCTTGATGACCGGCCAGGTCACGTAGCGGAAGATGCCGAAGCTGGTGGCACCGTCGAGCGAGGCGGCCTCCTCCAGCTCCTGGGGGACCTGGGTGAGGGCGGCGTACAGCGTGACGACGACGAAGGGTATGGCGCCCCAGACGACCAGCAGCGTGATGATCGCGAAGCCCTGGACCGGGTCCAGGTACCAGTTGTGGCCGAGCCAGTCCTCGCCGACGACCTTCGCGATGAGGGTGTTGATGAGGCCGTAGTCGGAGTCGGCCATGAACCGGAAGATGGAGGCGGCGACCATCAGCGGCATCGACCAGGCGGCGATCAGACAGAAGGTCAGGATGAGCCGCACCCAGTTGGACAGCCGGCGCATCAGCAGGGAGATCAGCAGACCGATGCCCATGGTCAGCGTCACGCAGACGGCCATGAAGACGACGGTGCGGAAGGTCACCCACCAGAACTCGGAGTCACCGAGGATGTTGGTGAACTGGTCGAAGCCGACCCAGGGTGCGGGATCACCGGTCCACAGCTCGCGCCGGCCCATGTCCTGGAAGGACATGATGATGGTCTTGGCGAGCGGGTAGAGGTAGACGGCGGCGATCGCCACGATCGCCGGGAGGATCAGGAAGTAGGGCAGCAGTTCGCCCTTCTTCCGCTTCCTCTTCTGCTTCAGGGGTGCGGTGCCGCCCTCATCGGACAGCGGGCTCCCGTCCGCCTTGGGATCACGTGGTACGGGGACCGGTGGCCCGGCGGCCTTGGTATCGGCGGCAGTCACGTGGCTGACCTTCCATCGCGGGTCCGAGGCAGCCCCCGGATGACACGGCGTTCTTGAGCTGAAGAGAGCGGGGGCCGCGGCGCGATGCCGGGCCCCCGCCTGGCGATCGGAAGACTTACGCCTTCTTGTTGATCAGTGCGTCGATCTCGCTGTCGGCCTTCTTGGTGGCGTCGGCGACGGACGTGCCCTTGAGGATCTTCAGGAGCATGTTCTCCAGAATCTCCTCCTTCTCGATGGAGGCCCAGCCCGGCGCGATCGGCGTGAACCAGGCGTCCGGCACCGCGTTGGCGATGGCGGCCGTCTCGGGCTTGGCCTTCAGCGGCTCAAGCTGCTTCTCGTTGTTGGGGAGGATGTTCTTCGACGCGAGGACGTCCATGGACTTCGCGTTGGTGAAGAGGGAGATCCACTCCTGGCCGAGGTCCTGGACCTTGGACTTGGAGATGGTGGCGAGGTCGGAGCCGCCGATGAAGGAGGGGAGCGCCTTGCCGTTCGGGCCGGGCATACCGGCCGTGGCGATCTTGCCCTCGAGCTTCGGGTTGCCGTTGTCACCCGTGGTGACGCTGCCGGCCTCCCACGCCTGGCCGTAGATGACCGCGGCCTTCTCGTTGGCCATGACGTTGGCGTGGTCCTGCTCGTCCTTCGTCTGGTCGGCCTTGTTGTACTTCTTGACCAGGTCGACGAAGTGCTGGATGCCCTTCTGCGCCTCGGGGGTGGAGAGGGCGGCCTTCCACTCCTTCGAGCCCTCGTCGTACTTGGCGATCTGGCCGCCCTCGGCTGCGACGTAGGACATCGCGGCGTACCAGTAACGGCCCGGGTAGTACAGGGACGAGGCGCGCTTGTCCTTCTTCGCGAGCTCGGCCTGGACCTTGTCCATCGCCTTGAGGAAGTCGTCCTCGGTCTGCGGAAGGACGTCGCTGCCGGTGCCGGCCTTCAGCATGTCCTTGTTGTAGACCGCGAGGCGGGCGGAGGCGTAGTAAGGAACGCAGTAGATCTTGCCCTCGTAGGAGCAGGTGTCCTTCAGACCCTTGATCCAGGTGTCCGAGTTCTCGTACTTGGCAGTGTCGATCTCGCCGAGCGCACCGTTGAGGATGTACTGCATGGTCTCGGTGTTGCCGAGTTCGACAACGTCCGGGAACTTGTCGCCACCGAGGGAGGTGTCGAGCTTCTTGACCTTGTCCGCCCAGCCCTGGTACTGGATCTTGACGTTGACGTTCGGGTACTTCTTCTTGAACTGGGCGTTGACGTCCTTGACCAGTTCGGGCCAGGTCGACTGGGCCTCGCCCATGAGCCAGACAGTCAGGTCTTCCTTGCGGTCCTTGGGGTCCTTCGAGGACGTCTTGTCGTCCGAACCACACGCCGCGATGGAAACCAACATGCCCGCGACGCCGATCGCCGCGATGAGCTTGCGCTTCACGCCACCCTCCTCAGGGATGCTGCAACCCCCCTCCCCACCGCGCGAGAACGTCGACGAGTACCTCTGGGGCTGGGACCTGGTCTTTAATGGTTTAGACCAGTACCGGGAGCTTGGCCTAGACCTTTAGGGGTGTCAAGGGTGTATAAGAAGTGCACTCGCGTCCGTTATAGGACCGACACCTGAGGGAGGGCGACGAGCCGTGACCGGACCGTGCCACCATGTGAGCCGCGACAGACGGAGGAGCCGGTGACGGCAGCAACGCAGCAGTCGGGAAGGCGGGCCATGGGCGCCGACGGGGGCAGTTCGGAGAGCGAGACGGGCACGGGCGCCGGGACGCGCACCGCGCGCGTGCCGAAGTACTACCGGCTGAAGCGCCATCTCCTCGACATGACGGACACCATGCCGCCGGGCACCCCCGTACCCCCGGAACGGACCCTGGCCGCCGAGTTCGACACCTCGCGCACCACCGTGCGCCAGGCGCTCCAGGAACTGGTCGTCGAGGGCCGGCTGGAACGCATCCAGGGCAAGGGCACCTTCGTCGCCAAGCCGAAGGTCTCCCAGGCCCTGCAACTCACCTCGTACACCGAGGACATGCGCGCCCAGGGGCTCGAACCGACCTCGCAGCTCCTGGACATCGGCTACGTCACCGCCGACGACACCCTCGCCGGACTGCTCGACATCAGCGCCGGCGGCCGGGTCCTGCGCATCGAGCGCCTGCGCCTGGCGAGCGGCGAGCCGATGGCCATCGAGACCACGCACCTCTCGGCCAAGCGCTTTCCCGCACTGCGCCGTTCACTGGTCAAGTACACCTCGCTCTACACCGCGCTCTCCGAGGTGTACGACGTCCGGCTGGCCGAGGCCGAGGAGACCATCGAGACCTCCCTGGCCACCCCGCGCGAGGCCGGGCTGCTCGGCACCGACGTGGGCCTGCCGATGCTGATGCTCTCCCGGCACTCACTGGACGAGCAGGGCGAACCGGTCGAGTGGGTGCGCTCGGTCTACCGCGGCGACCGCTACAAGTTCGTGGCCCGCCTGAAGCGGCCGCTGGACTGACCCACCGCACACACGTGCCCCGAACGGCCCCCGGACCCGCCTCCGGGGGCCGTTCGGCGCTCCCGGGGCCCGACTTGGCCTGGACCAATCCTCGGACGTTTCCCGCCATTACGACCATCCGGCCGGTCCGTGACGACCGTTGCCGGACCGCAATGCGGACGGGGGGTGACGGTGGCCGGGTCCCTCGCCTAGATTGCCTGCGCATTACAGGTGATCACCGAGGGGACGGAGTCGCCCGCCATGGCGGAAGAACCAGAAGGAAAGCCACCCACCGTCACACCGATGCGGGTGGTCATCGCCCTGTGCCTCATCGCACCGTTCGTGGCGATGCTCTGGGTGAGTTCGTACGCGAAGATCGATCCGACCTTCATCGGTATCCCTTTCTTCTACTGGTACCAGATGCTCTGGGTGCTGATCTCCACCGCGCTCACGATGATCGCGTACAAGCTGTGGCAGCGTGACCAGCGCGCCCGCAAGGGGGGTGCGTCGGCATGAAGGACGGCGTGAACGGCGTCGCGCTCGGCGTCTTCATCTTCTTCTTCCTGGCCGTCACGGTCATGGGCTTCCTGGCCGCCCGCTGGCGCCGGGCCGAGAACGAGGCCACCCTGGACGAATGGGGCCTGGGCGGACGGTCGTTCGGCACCTGGGTCACCTGGTTCCTGCTCGGCGGCGACCTCTACACCGCGTACACCTTCGTCGCCGTGCCCGCGGCGATCTACGCGGCCGGCGCGTCCGGTTTCTTCGCGGTGCCGTACACCATCCTGGTGTACCCGCTGATCTTCACCTTCCTGCCGCGCCTGTGGTCGGTCTCGCACAAGCACGGGTACGTCACCACCTCGGACTTCGTCCGCGGCCGGTTCGGCTCGAAGGGGCTGTCGCTGGCCGTCGCGGTCACCGGCATCCTCGCCACCATGCCGTACATCGCCCTCCAACTCGTCGGCATCCAGGCGGTGCTGGACGTGATGGGCGTCGGCGGCGGCGAGAACACCAACTGGTTCGTCAAGGACCTGCCGCTGCTGATCGCCTTCGCGGTGCTCGCCGCGTACACCTACTCCTCGGGGCTGCGGGCGCCCGCGCTGATCGCGTTCGTCAAGGACGGGCTGATCTACCTGGTCATCGCCGTCGCGATCATCTACATCCCGATCAAGCTCGGCGGCTTCGACGACATCTTCGCCTCCGCCCAGGACAAGTTCACCAAGGCGGGCGCGGGCGGCCTCGCACCGGCAGCGGCCGGTCAGTGGGGTTACGCGACCCTGGCGCTCGGGTCCGCGCTGGCGCTGTTCATGTACCCGCACTCGATCACGGCGACGCTCTCCAGCCGCAGCCGTGAGGTGATCCGCCGCAACACCACGATCCTTCCGCTGTACTCGCTGATGCTGGGCCTGCTCGCGCTGCTCGGCTTCATGGCGATCGCCGCCGGCGTCAAGGTGGACAACGGCCAGCTCGCCATCCCGCAGCTGTTCGAGAACATGTTCCCCGACTGGTTCGCGGGGGTGGCGTTCGCCGCGATCGGCATCGGCGCGCTGGTGCCGGCCGCGATCATGTCGATCGCCGCGGCGAACCTGTTCACGCGCAACATCTACAAGGACTTCCTGAAGCCGGACGCGACGCCCGAGCAGGAGACCAAGGTCTCCAAGCTGGTCTCGCTGCTGGTCAAGGTCGGCGCACTGGCCTTCGTCCTCACCATGGACAAGACCGTCGCGATCAACTTCCAGCTGCTGGGCGGGATCTGGATCCTCCAGACGATGCCGGCGCTGGTGGGCGGCCTGTTCACCCGGTGGTTCCACCGCTGGGCGCTGCTCGCCGGCTGGGCGGTCGGCATGATCTACGGGACGGCTGCCGCGTACGGGGTCGCCAGCCCGACGCAGAAGCACTTCGGCGGGTCCTCCAAGGAGATCCCGGGCCTCGGCGAGATCGGTTACATCGGCCTCACCGCGTTCGTGCTGAACGTCGTGGTCGTCGTCGTCCTCACCTTCGTCCTGAACGCCGTGAAGGCGCCCGTCGGGATCGACGAGACCTCCCCGGGCGACTACACCGCGGACGCGGGCGACCCGGGCGTCCAGGAGAAGCTGCCGCCGGCCACGGCGGGGGCGCCGGGCGGTCACTGACCGCACACCTTTACACCACGCGACACAACATGTGGGGGCCGTCCGGCAGGGCGGCCCCCACATGTATGCTCATGCTCGCTGTCGCCGCAGGGGAATCCGGTGTGAATCCGGAACTGTCCCGCAACGGTGTATTCGGTGCGCTTCCGCGCATCCGTGGAGTCCGAGGACCTGCCGACAGCGCATCCGGTTCGACCGAACCGGATGCCCAGACGTCCGGGCCTCGTGGGATGGGCCGGTGGACGCCGCACGGAGTGCCGCCCCGCCCGGGCCCCCTCCTGCCCGGCTGCCCCCGTGCTCCCCGCCGGCCCAGAGCCGAGCGAGGGAGAGCACCACGTGACCATCGCGCCAGCCGATCCGGCTTCAGCGGCCGCATCAACGGGGACCGCGAGCGACGGACCGGGCACCGCACTGCTGCGGACCCTGACCGGCCTCACCGCCGATCTGCCCGACACCGACCCCGGACGCGTCGCCGCCGCCGCCCTGCGCGGCCGCAACGCCCGGTCGGACGAGGCGGAACTGCGCTCACTGGCCACCGAGGCCGCGGCGGGCCTCATCTCCGAGGACCCCGCCTACTCCCGCCTCGCCGCCCGGCTGCTCACCCGGTCCATCGCGGACGAGGCCGCGGGCCAGGGCGCCACCTCGTTCGCCGCGTCCGTCGCCGTGGGCCACCGCGAGGGCCTGATCGCGGACCGGACCGCCGAGTTCGTGACGCTGCACGCGGCGGCGCTGGACGCCCTGGTCGAGCGGTCCCTCGCGGAGGGGGCCGACGACCGCTTCGGCTACTTCGGGCTGCGCACCCTGCACAGCCGCTACCTGCTGCGCCACCCGATCACCCGCCAGGTCATCGAGACCCCCCAGCACTTCATGCTCCGGGTCGCCGCCGGTCTCGCCGAGGACACCTCGGGGCGGGCACTGGACGAGGTCGCCGCGCTGTACGGGCTGATGAGCCGGCTGGACTACCTGCCGTCCTCGCCGACCCTCTTCAACTCCGGCACCCGCCACCCGCAGATGTCGTCCTGCTACCTGCTCGACTCGCCGCTGGACGAGCTGGACTCGATCTACGACCGCTACCACCAGGTGGCCCGCCTGTCGAAGCACGCGGGCGGCATCGGCCTCTCGTACTCCCGCGTCCGCGCCCGGGGCTCCCTGATCCGGGGCACCAACGGGCACTCCAACGGCATCGTGCCGTTCCTCAAGACGCTCGACGCCTCCGTCGCCGCGGTGAACCAGGGCGGCCGGCGCAAGGGCGCCGCCGCCGTCTACCTGGAGACCTGGCACGCGGACATCGAGGAGTTCCTGGAGCTCCGCGACAACACGGGCGAGGACCAGCGGCGCACGCACAACCTCAACCTGGCGCACTGGATTCCGGACGAGTTCATGCGCCGCGTCGACGCGGACACCGCCTGGTCGCTGTTCTCCCCGGCCGACGTGCCCGAGCTGACCGACCTGTGGGGCGACGACTTCGACGCCGCGTACCGGACGGCCGAGGCGAAGGGCCTGGCCCGCAAGACCATGCCGGCCCGCGAGCTGTACGGCCGGATGATGCGGACGCTGGCCCAGACCGGGCAGGGCTGGATGACGTTCAAGGACGCCTCCAACCGCACGGCGAACCAGACCGCCGAGCCGGGCAGGGTCGTGCACTCCTCGAACCTGTGCACCGAGATCCTGGAGGTCACCGACGACGGCGAGACGGCCGTCTGCAACCTCGGCTCCGTCAACCTCGGCGCGTTCGTCGAGGGCTCCTCGATCGACTGGGAGCGGCTGGACGCCACCGTGCGCACCGCGGTGACCTTCCTCGACCGGGTCGTGGACATCAACTTCTACCCGACCGAGCAGGCCGGCCGGTCCAACGCCCGCTGGCGGCCGGTGGGCCTGGGTGCCATGGGTCTCCAGGACGTCTTCTTCCAGCTGCGGCTGCCCTTCGACTCCCCCGAGGCCCGGGCGCTGTCCACGAAGATCGCCGAGCGCATCATGCTCACGGCGTACGAGGCGTCCTGCGACCTCGCGGAGCGGTCCGGTCCGCTGCCCGCCTGGTCCGGGACCCGGGCCGCGCGCGGGGTGCTGCACCCGGACCACTACGACGTGGAGCTGAACTGGCCGGAGCGCTGGGAGGCGCTGCGGGCCCGGATCGCGAAGACCGGGATGCGCAACTCGCTGCTCCTGGCGATCGCCCCGACCGCGACGATCGCCTCGATCGCGGGGGTCTACGAGTGCATCGAGCCCCAGGTCTCGAACCTCTTCAAGCGGGAGACCCTGAGCGGCGAGTTCCTCCAGGTCAACGGCTATCTGGTGGACGAGCTGAAGCGGCTCGGCGTGTGGGACGCGCGGACGCGTGAGGCGCTGCGCGAGGCGAACGGCTCGGTGCAGGGCTTCGCCTGGATTCCGGCGGACGTCCGGGTGCTGTACCGCACCGCGTGGGAGATCCCGCAGCGCGGCCTGATCGACATGGCGGCGGCCCGTACGCCGTTCCTCGACCAGAGCCAGTCGCTCAACCTGTTCCTGGAGACGCCGACCATCGGGAAGCTCTCCTCGATGTACGCCTACGCCTGGAAGCAGGGCCTGAAGACGACGTACTACCTGCGCTCCCGTCCGGCGACCCGGATCGCCCGGGCCGCGTCCGGGGCCGCCTCGGCCGCCGCCCCCGTCCCCGTACAGCAGGCGCAGGCACCCGACGCGGACGCCGTCGCCTGCTCCCTGGAGAACCCCGAGTCCTGCGAGGCATGCCAGTGATGAGCACCACCCCCACCGAACAGAACCTGCTCGACCCGGGCTTCGAGCTGACCATGCGGCCCATGCGCTACCCGGACTTCTACGAGCGCTACCGGGACGCGATCAAGAACACCTGGCACGTGGAGGAGGTCGACCTCCACTCGGACGTGCCGGACCTCGCCAAAATGACGCCCGCCGAGCAGCACCTGATCGGACGGCTCGTCGCGTTCTTCGCGACCGGTGACTCGATCGTCGCCAACAACCTGGTGCTGACCCTGTACAAGCACATCAACTCCCCCGAGGCCCGGCTGTATCTGTCGCGGCAGCTGTTCGAGGAGGCCGTGCACGTCCAGTTCTATCTGACGCTGCTCGACACCTATCTGCCCGACCCGGACGACCGCGCGGCGGCTTTCGCGGCGGTGAAGAACATCCCCTCGATCCGCGAGAAGGCGGAGTTCTGCTTCCGGTGGATGGACTCGGTGGAGAAGATCGACCGGCTGGAGTCGAAGGCGGACCGCCGTCGCTTCCTGCTGAACCTGATCTGCTTCGCGGCGTGCATCGAGGGGCTGTTCTTCTACGGCGCCTTCGCGTACGTGTACTGGTTCCGCTCGCGCGGGCTGCTGCACGGTCTCGCCACCGGGACCAACTGGGTCTTCCGCGACGAGACCATGCACATGAACTTCGCGTTCGAGGTCGTGGACACGGTCCGCAAGGAGGAGCCGGAGCTCTTCGACGACGCCCTCCGGCAGCAGGTCACCGACATGCTGCGGGAGGCCGTCGAGGCGGAGCTGCAGTTCGGCCGCGACCTGTGCGGCGAGGGGCTGCCCGGCATGAACACCGAGTCGATGCGCGAGTACCTGGAGTGCGTTGCCGACCAGCGGCTCACCCGGCTGGGCTTCCCGGCGGTGTACGGATCGCAGAACCCGTTCGCGTTCATGGAGCTCCAGGGGGTCCAGGAGCTGACGAACTTCTTCGAGCGGCGCCCTTCGGCGTACCAGGTGGCCGTCGAGGGCACGGTCGCCTTCGACGACGACTTCTAGACCCTCGCCCAGCTCCTGACGTACGGACGCCGTGCGGCCCCCACCGGCCGCGCGGCGTCCGCCGTGCGCGGTGGGCGTGTGCTCCGGTCCTGTTCCGCTGCGCGCAGCTCGCGGTCGATGCGACGCTCGCGGGCGGCACCGAGGAGCGCCGGCAGCAGGACGAGGGCGAAAAGTACGGAAATGCCGAGGAAGTTCTGGAATGTGTTCATGCCTCTACTGTCCTCGTTCCGGCGAAGAAGCGGCAGTGGCAGGACTGTCATACGACATCGAATTGCTGCCACACTGGGGCCATGCTGAACAACGTCGCCGCCCTGATGCTCGATGATGTCCACCCCTTCGAACTCGGCGTGCTCTGCGAGGTGTTCGGCCTCGACCGCAGCGACGAGGGCCTGCCGGTGCACGATTTCGCGGTGGTCTCCGGCGAGGGCCCCCAGCTGCGGACCCACGCCGGCTTCACGATCCACACCCCCTACGGCCTCGACCGGCTGGAGGAGGCCGACCTCGTCGCCGTACCGGCCGGCAGCCGGTTCGGGGAGCGCGAGTTCCCGCCGGAGGTCCTGACCGCCCTGCGCCGGGCCGTGGAGCGGGGCGCGCGGGTGCTCAGCGTCTGCTCGGGGGCCTACCTCCTGGGCGCGGCCGGGCTGCTGGACGGCCGCCGCTGCACCACGCACTGGCGGCACGCCGACGACCTGGCCCGCCGCTTCCCCGAGGCGGCCGTCGAACCGGACGTGCTGTACGTGGAGGACGGGCCGGTCACCACCTCGGCGGGCACGGCGGCGGGGATCGACGCCTGCCTGCACCTGGTCCGCCAGGCGTACGGACCGGCCGCCGCCAACACCATCGCCCGCCGGATGGTGGTGCCGCCGCACCGGGACGGCGGGCAGGCGCAGTACATCCAGCGGCCGCTGCCGCGCACCCGGTGCGACACCGTGGGCGGCACGCTGGCCTGGATGGAGCGCCACCTCGACCGCGAGATGACCGTCGAACAGCTCGCGGACCGGGCGCACATGTCGCCGCGCACCTTCGCCCGCCGCTTCCAGCAGGAGACCGGGACCACGCCGTACCGCTGGCTGCTGCGCCAGCGCGTCCTGCTGGCCCAGCACCTGCTGGAGACATCCGACGAGACCATCGACACCATCGCCGACCGGACCGGCTTCGGGACGGCGGCGGCCCTGCGCCATCAGTTCGTACGGGCGCTGGACACCACGCCCCAGGCGTACCGGCGCACCTTCCGGGGCCCGTCGGCGGTCGGCGAGGCGGCCTGACCGAGTGCCCGACGGGCCCCGTAGCGGGTGTCAGATACCGCAGTTGGGCGCCGACCAGTAGTGGCTGGGGCCCTGGTTCACGTGGACGTGGTCGTTGTGGTCCGGGTAGCCCGGGCCGAGGATCCCGTTGAACCCGTGGTAGCGGGCCTCCTTGGCGAGGGTGCAGAAGGCGATCCCGCCGAGGTCGGCCGCGTCACCGTACAGATGGCGGCTGTTCGAGGCACCCCCGACGGCGCTGTTGCAGGACGTCGAGCGGAACCCGCTGTTGATGTTGATGGGCCGGTCGCCGAGCGCGTGGCGCAACGCCTCCAGCCTCCACATGGTGCTCAGCGCGTTGGCCTTCGCCGTGGCCGCCGAGACCGCGCCGCCCGACCAGGTGCTGTTGCAGCGGTTCATCTCGGCGTACGTGAAGTGCGCCGGGGTGCAGTCGCTGTCCTGGAGGGCGTAGATCTTGGCCTGGGTGGCGGGCCCCGCGATGCCGTCGGCGGCCAGCCCGTAAGCGGCCTGGAAGCGCTTGACGGCGGCGGTGGTGGCGGGCCCGTACGAGCCGTCGACGGCCAGGACCGAGTTGTAGCCGGGGTATCCGGCGACCCGGATCTGGAGCTGGGCGACGTCGTTGCCGGTGGCGCCCGGACTCAGGGTGCGGGTCCAGGTGTAGCAGTCGTCGGCCTGCGCGGTGCCGGCGGTGACCACGGCACCACCCAACGCAAAAGCCATGGTCATGACAAGGCTGAGCAGGAGTCGTGCGGAACGTCTGATCACGGGGGGCTCCTCACCACTGTCGAAGGTGTGGTGCACGAGCCTGTCGGATGCGGTGGCGCCCGTCAACTACGCGTGTAGAAACGAGGGTTGACGAAAGGGCGAACGCGGCGCGGGGCGGCCCCGCGCCACGTTCGCCCCACGGGATCAGTCGTTCGGGACGACCTCGTAGCGCGGGGTGTTCTCCGCCATCTGCCGGAGCGCGTCCTTGCGCTCGCGCTTGGAGAGCCGGTCGATGTACAGGTACCCGTACAGGTGGTCCGTCTCGTGCTGGAGGCAGCGCGCGAAGTAACCCGTGCCGCGCACCCGCACCGGGTTGCCCTTCGCGTCCTGGCCGCGCACCACCGCGTAGTCCGGGCGGGCCAGCTTGGCGTACGCCGTCGGCACGGAGAGGCAGCCCTCGCCGGAGTCGTCCAGGACGCGCGCCTCGGGCGGCAGCTCCTCCAGAACCGGGTTGCAGATGGCGCCGACGTGCCGCACGCCCTCGTCGTCGGGGCAGTCGTAGACGAAGACCTTGAGGTCGACGCCGATCTGGTTGGCGGCCAGGCCGACGCCCTCCGCCGTGCGCTGGCTCGCGAACATGTCGTCGATCAGCGCGGCCAGCTCGTCGCCGAACTCCGTGACGTCCTTGCACTCCTTGTGCAGGACCGGGTTGCCCACGACCGTGATCGGACGGGAGGTACCGCGCTCGCGGTGTGCCGTCTCGCGCGCCTCACAGTCCTCGGTGTCGATGAGGAAACCTTCCTCGTCGACGCTGACCTGCTCGTCCGTCTCCTGCTGCGCCATGTCCGCCGTACGCCTTCCTCAAAACCCGAATCGGTGCGTACCCAGACTACGGGCAGCGCTCAGCAGACTTCTTCGAGATCCCGCCACTCGCGGCTGTCCGGGCTGTCCGCCACCCAGCCGTCCAGCAGCCCGCGCACCAGACCGGCCGGGGCCGCCAGGCCGCACTCGCGCTCCGGCACCCACAGCTCACCGGCCGTGCGGTGACCCAGCGGGCCCGGATGCCCCGGCTCGCTGTGGTCGTGCGGGTCCAGGTGCTCGCCGTCGCCCTCGTCGCTCTCCATCCGGCTCTCCGAACAGGAACGGCACAGCAGCCGCACCGACGAGGACCAGTCCTCGGCGGCGAAGCCCGCGTCCGAGGCCAGCTGCTCCAGCGCGTCCCGGTCCGCCTCCGTGGCCGCTTCGAGCAGCACCACCCAGGTCGGCACGGGCGACGGGGCCCACAGCTCGATCTCGTCGAAGACGGGATAGGAGGGGCCCGCCGCGGTGATCCGTTCGCCGTTCGGCACCCCGTCGTGCAGCACGACCTCGCCCCAGCGCCGCCCGGACGACGGCAACGGGATCGACAGCACCTCTATCCGGGCCGGGTCCAGACGGCGGCCCCAGACGACCTCGGCCTCGCCCTCCGGCGACAGCCGTACCGCTGCGCTGCCCAGCTCCATGCCGACCGGCTCGCTGCCCGCGGCCGGGGTCTGCTGCCCGCCACCTGGGACCTTCAGGCCGTACGCCTGCCAGGCGCGGCGCGCCAGCGGCCAGTCCTGGAGGGCGGTCGCGGCGATGCCCACGTTCCACCAGTCCGGCGCTCCGGACTCCTTGTCGAGCAGGGCGACGGCCCGCAGCCCGGCGGCCCTCGCCTGTTCCCAGTCGTGCCGGAACTTGTGCAGCAGCGCCAGGTTGAACCATGACTCGGAGAGCCAGGGCTCCAGGTCCGCCGCGCGCGTCAGCAGCGCCCCCGCGTCCTCGTACCGGCCGTCGCCGATCAGCGTGAACGCGCGGTCCGTGGCCTGCCGCCAAGAGGCGGACGGCCGATGCCGTACCTTCCCGAAGATCCTCACGATTCCCGCCTGTCCCGACTGGACACCCTCGTTCTACCGCTCTCTTCGCATCCAACCATGCCGGGCCGGACGCCCGCTCATTACCCATCGGTTACCCGGGCGGCACGGGGGTCAGACCGCCGCGGGCCAGAACCCGGGCCAGTGACTCCACCACCTGCGGCTGGTAGTCGTGCCCGGTTCCGAGCCTGAGATGTTCCAGCGCACCCAGTGGCCCGGAGAGACTTTCCCCGCTGAGGTCGTCGTATGCGTTCACCGCCCGGACGATCCTGGCGGACAGCGGCTGCTCTCGGTAGGGGTCGGCCTGCCGCTCCACCACGACGGCGACCTTCGCGTCGACCCCGGTCTGCCGGACCACCGCCCCGCCGAGCAGCGCGATCCGGCGCTGTTCGGCGGCCGGCAGCAGGGCCGTCGCCCCGTCCGGCACCGGGTCGACCAGGGAGAGCTGGCCGATGTCGTGCATCAGCGCGGCGTACTCCAGGACGGTGAGCTCGGGCCCGGACAGGCCCATCTCGCGCCCGACGGCCGTGCACAGCTCGGCCACCCGGCGGGCGTGGCCGTGCGGGGTGTAGCCGGCGATCTCGGTGGACCGGGCGAGCGAGGCGATCGTCTGCCGGTACGTGGTGCGCACGGCGGCGAACCTGCGGTACGAGAGCTGGGTGAGCAGCAGCGGTACGCAGAGCACGGGCAGCGCCCACAGTCCGGCGGCGGCGACCCCGAGCGCCATGACCGCGCCGGTCGCGCAGACGGCCGAGCCGATGCCGGTGAGCGCCCGCAGCTCGTCGCGGAGCAGCGGGCCGTACGGGGTGGGGGCGGCCCGGGAGCCGCGCGGCCGGGTGCGGGCCCGCTGCAGGAGCGCGGCGAGCACGGCGTCGCAGAGGGCGGTCAGGCCGAGCAGCAGGAGCAGGAAGGCCGCGTAGTACGGACCGTCGCCGAACCACCGCTGGCTGCCGCCCGCGTTGTACAGCGGCTGGAAGCAGACCGCCGCGAAGGTCACGGTGAGCAGCCGCCGGGCCACCTGGTCGGCGCCCGGTCCGTCGCCCCGTGCCAGCTGCGGCACCGAGGCGACGAGCTGGGCCGCGGCGACGACCGCGACGACCTGGAGGGCCCCGTGGCTGGTGGGCTGCCCGCCGCTGCGCCCGAGCAGGGCGTACGCGAGCGCCCCGGCGGCCCCGAGGGGCGCGGGCTCCCGCTCGCCGGGGAGGGCGCCCCAGCGGGCCAGCTCCCCGATGGTGATGAGGGCGCCGAAGGCGAGGGCGTGCCCCGGATCGTGGACCCCGCGCCAGAGGGTGTGCCCGAGCCCGGCGGCGGCGAGGACGAGGGCGGCGCCGCGCAGGCCCAGGGTCGCGGGGCCCGGGGTCACCGGCGCCCCTGCCCGTCGGCACCGTCCGGCCGGGAGCTCAGCGGCGCGGGGACGGGCCCGGCGGCCTTCTCCCGGGGCGGAGGCAGCCGCGCCTCGTCCGCCGTGACGGCCCCGGACCAGCCGTACCGCTCCAGGCCACGCGCCAGGGCCCGCACCATCTGCGGGTCGAACTGCGTGCCCGCGCACCGCTTCAGCTCCTCCACCGCGGCCGGGACCGGCCGGCCCCGCCGGTAGGAGCGGGTGGAGGTCATGGCGTCGAAGGCGTCGGCGACCGCGACGATGCGGGCGCACTCGGGGATGCCCCGGCCGGAGAGCCCGTACGGATAGCCGCTGCCGTCGAGGCGTTCGTGGTGGTGCAGGATCGCGGCCCTGGCCTCGCCGAGGAAGCCGATGCCCCGGACGATCTCGTGCCCGTACTCCGGGTGCAGCTCGATGACGCGCCGCTCCTCGGGGGTGAGCGGGCCGTCCTTGCGCAGGACCCGGGTGGGGACGCCCAGCTTGCCGACGTCGTGGAGGATGCCGGCGAACCGGAGGACCTCGACGCGCTCCTGGTCGAGGCCGAGTTCGCGGGCGATGAGGACGGAGGCGCGGCCGACCCGTTCGCTGTGGCCCCGGGTGTAGGTGTCCTTGATGTCGACCGCCTGGACGAGCGCCCTGATGGTGGCCCGGTGCGCGGCGTGCTCGCGGTGGTACTGGGCGTAGACCCAGCAGGAGATGCACATGGGCAGCAGGACGAAGAGCGCGGCGAGCGGCCCGTACGAGCTGTTCCAGAGGACGGCCATCATCAGCCCGGCGAGGCCGTGCACCAGGTGGGGGGCGAGCGAGCGCGTCAGGAGTCCGCGCCAGGCGCGCCGGACGGGCAGCTGTTCCGCGACGAGCAGGATCGAGCCGTCGAGGGCGGCGAGCACGGCGCTGAAGGCCAGCGCCGCCGCGCAGACGGGCAGCAGCGCGTAGGGGAGGTCGGGCGGGCTGCCGAGCGCGGCGGGCCCGCCGAGCAGCGCGTGGACGCGGGCGGCCGCCCAGACGGCGACGGCCAGCTCGGCGGCGCGCCAGATCCGGCGGGCGGCGGCGGGCGGTTTGCCGGCCCGGCCCGTGAGGGAGCCGGGGACGGCGACGAGCGCCGCCGCCGGGGGCGGGAGCAGGAAGGCGGCGGCGAGCAGCAGCGGGAAGAAGGAACCCGCACCGACGAAGCCGGCCGGAAAGGGGTGGCGGCCGAGGAGTTCGCAGGCGAGGTAGAGGCCGGCGAGCAGGGCGAGGGTGGTCCAGGGGGTGGCGGCGCCCGGCCGCAGGGCGGGCCCGGCGCACAGGGCCGCGCCGAGGGCGACGGCGCCGATATGGGCCCGCGCCGCCCCACGTGTGGCTCTCACCCTCGCTCGCCCCCCAGCTCCGCTCGTGAAGGGGCCACGCTAACGAGCGGGATGGTCCCGGCGGGTGCCGTTGGGGGCGATTAGCACGTTCGGGTGAAGCGAGGACCGGCTACTCCTTGGCCGCGCTCGGCACCTCGGGGCCGGAGACCGCGACGTCCTGTTCCGGCACCGCCTGGCCCGAGCGGATGAGGTCGATGCGGCCCATCACCTTGGAGCGCAGGTCGGCCGGCACGTCGTCCTGGCCGCAGCAGCGCTTCACCAGCTTCTTGACGGCCTGCTCCAGGCCGTACTTCTCCAGACACGGGGAGCACTCGACGAAGTGCTCCTCGAACTTGGTGCAGTCGCTGTCGGGCATCTCCCGGTCGAGGAACTCGTAGAGGTGATCGAGGACCTCTGCGCACTCCGTCTCGTGCGGCTCTCCGCAGCTCATGAGCCCGAGCCTTTCCGATCGTCCGACTCACCGGCGCCGGCGGGGACGAGCCCGCGGTCACGGGCGTAGTCCTCCAGCATGCCGCGCAGTTGACGGCGGCCCCGGTGCAGTCGGGACATCACCGTACCGATGGGAGTCCCCATGATGTCCGCGATCTCCTTGTAGGCAAAGCCCTCGACATCGGCGAGATAGACCGCGATGCGGAACTCCTCGGGGATCGCCTGCAACGCGGACTTCACGTCCGAGTCGGGCAGGTGGTCGAGAGCCTGCGACTCGGCGGAGCGCAGCCCGGTCGACATGTGCGACTCGGCGCGGGCCAGCTGCCAGTCCTCGATCTCCTCGGCGGCACTGCGCTGGGGTTCGCGCTGCTTCTTGCGGTACGAGTTGATGAAGGTGTTGGTGAGGATGCGGTACATCCACGCCTTGAGGTTGGTGCCCTCACGGAACTGGTGGAAGGAGCCGTACGCCTTGGCATACGTCTCCTGGACCAGGTCCTCGGCGTCCGCGGGATTGCGCGTCATGCGCAGGGCGGCCGAGTACATCTGGTCGAGGAAACCGAGGGCGTCGCGCTCGAAACGCGCGTTGCGCTCGGCCGTCGTCTCCTGCGGGCGGCCGTCGTCGGTCCCTGTGTCGGTCCCAGTGACCGGACCCACCTCCTCCAACGCTGGGGCGGAGCCGAAACCGGACCCGCTCGAATCGGAGAATAGTCGACCTTGGTCCGGCGCGGGCTGTCGTTCCGTTCGGCCGAGTGACCGCTCGGGAGTGGTCTTGGCCGCGTGCAGGACCGTCCACTCCAGGTCAGCGGTGTTCGAGCGACGTGGGCAGATGGTCGAACCCATGCGACGGACTCCCTCTCCACTTACGACGTTGGCGTACCGATGTCCCGAACAACAGCGGCCCCCCGCCGGGCATTCCCGGGGCTGCGGGGGTCCCGTGTCACGTCGGATCCGCCAGCCACGCGGCGACGGATCCGGTGAGGATCCGCATCGCGTCCTCCTCCGTGAGCCCGGACTTCTTGGGTACGGAGAAGCCGTGGTCGCCGTACGGCACTTCGGTGATCCGGTAGTCGCCGGGCGGGAATTCGGCGGGCTTCCCGAACGGGTCGTTGCCGCCCTGGACGACGAGCGCGTCCACCCCGCAGCCCAGCAGCTCGTCGGCGCGGGTCTTCTCGGGGCGGCCCGGCGGGTGCAGCGGGAAGCTGAGCGCGAGGACCGCCCGGGCCCCGAGCTCGGCGGCGGTGCGGCAGGCCACGCGGGCCCCGGCGCTGCGTCCCCCGGCGACGACCGGCAGCCCGGGGGCGGTGAGGGCCGGCCAGAGTCCGCGCCAGCCGGTGTCCAGGGTCTTCGGGGCGGGCGCGAGCTTCTTGCCGGCCACCCGCCAGGGCTGCTCCACGAGGGCGACGCTCACGCCGTGCGCGGGCAGCGCGGCGCCGAGGGCCCGGAGGTCGCGGGCCTCGATGCCGCCGCCGGCGCCGTGGCCGAGGGCGAGCACGAGGCGCGGGGCCGGGGCGGCGAGCCAGGTGACGCGGGCGGTGCCGGCCCCCGTCTCGACGGTCTCGGCGCGGGGGGTCACGTCGTCGGTGTTCACGGTGTCCATCCAACCAACACCCGGCGGGCGGTACGGGGACGGCGCGAGCCCCGTCGCGTACGGCTCAGAAGAGGGTCCTCACCTCGGGCTCGGCCAGCTCGTCCTTCAGCTCGGGGCCGTTGTTGCGGACGTTGCTGACGGCGGTCGCGACGGGGTAGGCGCGCATCAGGCCGGGCGGCGGCGGTGCGAGCAGGGCGCGCAGCTCCTCGACGTCGGTGCGCGAGGGGTCCAGCCAGTCGTCCCAGCGGTCCGGAGTGAGCATCAGCGGCATCCGGGGGTGGATGTCGGAGAGCGAGGCCGGTCCGTCGGCCGGGGCGACGGCGAGCGGGCCGGTCTCCGCCTCGGTGGTGATCACCGAGCAGGTGACCCACCACGCCTGCGGGTGGTCGTCGGGCAGGGTGCGGTCGCGCCAGAACTCGTACAGTCCGGCCATCGCGAAGACCGAGCCGTCGGCCGGGGTCACGAAGTACGGCTGCTTACGGGGGCGCTTGCGGCGGCCCTTCTCCTCCAACTGCCGTTCCTCGGCGCCGGTCACCCACTCGTAATAGCCGTCGGCGGGGAGGATGCAGCGCCGGGAGGCGAAGGGGCGGCGGAAGGACGGCTTCTCGTGGACGGTCTCGGCCCGGGCGTTGATCATCCGGGCGGCGCCCTCCGGGTTCTTGGCCCAGGACGGGACGAGCCCCCATTTCAGGGCCCGCAGCTGGCGAACCGGACGCTGGTCGTCGGCGTCCTTCACAGGACGTTCCAGTACGGCGTAGACCTCCTTGGTCGGCGCCACGTTGTAATCGGGTTCCAGCGTCTCGGCCGGTTCCCACTTCTCCACCTGGAAGAGTCCGGTCAGGTCCTCGGGCCGCCGACTCGCTGCATACCGTCCGCACATAAGTGCCAGACTGCCACGACCGCCGTCCCGGACGGCCCCCGATCCGGTAAGGAGCCGCCCGCCCCATGGACAGCACCGATCTCGGCAACCTGTGGGACCGCGTCACCGGCACCCAGCCCGCCCCGGAGCAGTGGCTGGTGGTGGTGACCGCGACCGCGGCGCTCATCGCGGTCGTGCCGAACATCTTGTGGCGGATGTCCCGGAACGCGATCACCATCGCGCACGAGGGCGGCCACGGGCTGGTCGCCCTGCTCTCCGGCCGGCAGCTCTCGGGCATCCGGCTGCACTCGGACACCAGCGGTCTGACGGTGAGCCGGGGCAAGCCGACGGGGATCGGCATGGTGCTGACCGCGGCGGCGGGCTACACCGCACCCTCGCTGCTGGGACTCGGCGGCGCCTGGCTGCTGGTGGACGGCCGGATCACCCTGCTGCTGTGGCTGGCGACCGCCCTGCTCGCGGTGATGCTGGTGATGATCCGCAATGTGTACGGGGCGCTGACGGTGATCCTCACCGGTTCGGTGTTCCTGCTGGTCTCGTGGCTGGCCTCGCCCGCCTGGCAGTCGCTGTTCGCGTACAGCGCGGTCTGGTTCCTGCTGCTGGGCGGCGTACGCCCGGTGTTCGAGCTCCAGTCGAAGCGGCGGCACGGCGGGGCGCCGGACTCGGACGCGGACCAGCTGTCCCGGCTGACCGACGTCCCGGCGGCGCTGTGGCTGTTCCTGTTCCACGCGGTGTCGCTGTGCTCCCTGATCGGCGGCGGGCGCTGGCTGCTGGGCCTGTGACCGGGCTCACTCCGGGGCAGACCTCCAGGTCCTGTCCGGAGTTCCCCGTCGCCCGCGCGGAGCGCGGGCGCAGCGGCGGTCGGTGCGTGCGATCGGTGTGCGGGGTCGCAGGTCATGTGGCGGAGCCACCTGTCCTGCGACCCCGTGCGGCGAGCGTGCGTGCCGGGCGTCGGGGCGCAGGCGGGGAACTCCGGACAGGACCTAAAGTGAGCGCATGACCGAAAGCGCCGTACACCCCGCCCTCTGGCCCGCCCCCTTCGCGAGCGGGGCCGTCGACGCGACCGTCACGGTGCCCGGTTCCAAGTCGGTCACGAACCGCGCGCTGGTGCTCGCCGCGCTCTCCTCGGAGCCGGGCTGGCTGCGCCGCCCGCTGCGCTCCCGGGACACCCTGCTGATGGCGGACGCGCTCCGGGCGATGGGCGTACGCATCGAGGAGACGGTGTCCTCCAGCTCCTCGGCGACCGGCGCGGCCGGCGGTCCGGAGGCCGCGGGCGAGGCATGGCGGGTCATCCCGGCCCCGCTGCACGGCCCGGTCACCGTCGACGTCGGCAACGCCGGTACGGTCATGCGCTTCCTGCCCCCGGTGGCCACGCTCGCCGACGGCCCCGTCCGCTTCGACGGCGACCCCCGCTCCTACGAGCGTCCGCTGACCGGGGTGATCGAGGCCCTGCGGGTCCTCGGTGCCCGGATCGACGACGACTCCCGGGGTTCGCTGCCGATGACCGTGCACGGCGGCGGCGCGCTGGACGGCGGGCCGGTCGCGATCGACGCCTCCTCGTCCTCCCAGTTCGTCTCGGCGCTGCTGCTGTCCGCGCCGCGCTTCAACCAGGGCGTGGAGGTCCGGCACACCGGCGACCGGCTGCCCTCGATGCCGCACATCCGGATGACCGTCGACATGCTCCGGGCCGTCGGCGCGCAGGTGGACGAGCCGGAGACGGGCGGCGAGCCGAACGTCTGGCGGGTCTCCCCCTCGGCGCTCCTCGGCCGCGACCTGACCATCGAGCCGGACCTGTCCAACGCCCAGCCGTTCCTGGCGGCGGCGCTGGTCACGGGCGGCCGGGTGACCATCCCGGACTGGCCGGCGCACACCACGCAGCCCGGTGACGCGCTGCGCGAGATCTTCACCGCGATGGGCGGCAGCTGCGAACTCACCGAGCACGGGCTGACCTTCACCGGCTCCGGCCGCGTCCACGGCATCGACGTGGACCTCTCCGAGGTCGGCGAGCTCACCCCGGGCATCGCCGCCGTCGCCGCGCTGGCCGACTCCCCCTCCACGCTGAGCGGCGTCGCGCATCTGAGGCTGCACGAGACGGACCGGCTGGCCGCGCTCACCAAGGAGATCAACGAGCTGGGCGGCGACGTCACCGAGACGGCGGACGGCCTGCACATCCGCCCGCGCCCGCTGCACGGCGGTACCTTCCATACGTACGACGACCACCGGATGGCCACCGCGGGGTCCGTCATCGGTCTTGCCGTCCCCGGAGTGGAGATCGAGAACGTGGCGACGACCGCCAAGACCCTGCCGGACTTCCCGCAGATGTGGACCGGAATGCTCGGGGCCTGAGACATGCGCCGCTACGGCAAGAACCCGGACGAGGACGACATCCGCGTCCGCCCCAACCGCAAGGGCAACCGCCCGCGCACCCACATCCGGCCCAAGCACGAGGACGCCGAGGACGGCATGGTCCTCACCGTGGACCGGGGCCGCCTCACCGTCCTGGTCGGCGACCGCACGATCGTCGCGATGAAGGCCCGCGAACTGGGCCGCAAGGCCGCGGTGGTGGGCGACACCGTCTCGCTCGTCGGCGACCTGTCCGGCGACAAGGACACCCTCGCCCGGATCGTCCGCATCGGTGAGCGGCGCTCGGTGCTGCGCCGGACGGCGGACGACGACGACCCGTTCGAGCGGGTGGTCGTGGCCAACGCGGACCAGCTGGCGATCGTGACCGCGCTGGCCGATCCGGAACCGCGTCCGCGCATGATCGACCGGTGCCTGGTCGCCGCGTACGACGGGGGGCTCTCCCCGCTCCTGGTGCTGACCAAGTCCGACCTCGCGTCCCCGGACACGCTGCTGGGCGCGTACACCCCGCTGGGGGTGCCGTTCGTCGTCACCAGCCGCGAGGAACTGGAGAACGGGGATGCGGCGGACCGGGTGCGCGAGCAGCTCGACGGCCGGGTGACGGCGTTCGTCGGGCACTCGGGCGTCGGCAAGACCACGCTGGTCAACGCGCTGGTGCCGAAGGAGAAACGGCGCACCACGGGGGTCGTGAACGCGGTGACCGGCCGGGGCCGGCACACCACCACGTCGGCCCTGGCGCTGCCGCTGCCGGGTTACCGGGGCTGGGTGATCGACACCCCCGGGGTGCGCTCGTTCGGGCTGAACCACATCGACCCGTCGCGCGTCATCAACGCCTTCCCGGACCTCCAGCCCGGTACGGAGGAGTGCCCGCGCGGCTGCACGCACGACAGCCACGAACCGGAATGCGCGCTGGACGCCTGGGTGGCGGCGGGGCACGCGGACCCGGCGCGGCTGGACTCGCTGCGCCGGCTGCTCTCCACCCGGAACAGGCGCGACGGCGACTGATCTCCGACCGGGCCGGAAACGTTTGCGATCACTCGCTTCCGGTAAGTGCATAATCACGCCCAGCGGCACCGGCCGGTGCGGGGCGGTCGGCGATGTGGGAGGGTGCGGACGATGGCATGGCTGCTGGTCGTGGTCGCGGGACTTCTGGAGACCGGGTTCGCGGTCTGCCTGAAGCTCTCGCACGGCTTCACCCGGCTGTGGCCGACCATCGCGTTCTGCGTCTTCGCGCTGGGCAGCTTCGGTCTGCTGACGCTGTCCCTGAAGAAGCTCGACGTCGGGCCCGCCTACGCGGTGTGGACCGGCATCGGCGCGGCGGGCACGGCCATCTACGGCATGATCTTCCTCGGTGACGTGGTCTCCACGCTCAAGCTGGTGTCGATTTCCCTGGTGATCCTCGGCGTGATCGGCCTCCAGCTCTCCGGCTCCGCGCACTGACCGCGCTCCGGGCCTGTGTGGCCCGGCTCACCCGCGGGTCGATACTGTGACGGCATGCCCGATTACCACGATGATCTGCGCCTGGCCCACGTACTGGCGGACGCCGCCGACGCGGTGACGATGGACCGGTTCAAGGCTCTGGACCTCAAGGTCGAGACCAAGCCGGACATGACGCCGGTGAGTGAGGCCGACAAGGCCGCCGAGGAGTTGATCCGGGGCCATCTGCACCGGGCGCGCCCGCGCGACGCGATCCTGGGCGAGGAGTACGGCATCGAGGGCACGGGCCCGCGGCGCTGGGTGATCGACCCGATCGACGGCACCAAGAACTACGTACGGGGCGTGCCCGTCTGGGCGACGCTCATCTCGCTCATGGAAGCCGGGGAGAACGGCTTCCAGCCCGTCGTGGGGGTCGTGTCCGCGCCCGCGCTGAGCCGGCGCTGGTGGGCGGCGAAGGGCTCGGGTGCGTACACCGGCCGCAGCCTGACCTCCGCGACCCGGCTCCAGGTCTCCCAGGTGGAGCGGATCGCGGACGCCTCGTTCGCGTACTCCTCGCTGACCGGCTGGGAGGAGCAGGGGCGGCTCGACGGGTTCCTGGACCTGACCCGGGCCTGCTGGCGCACCCGGGGTTACGGGGACTTCTGGCCGTACATGATGGTCGCCGAGGGGTCCGTGGACATGTGCGCGGAGCCGGAGCTCTCGCTGTGGGACATGGCGGCGAACGCAATCGTCGTCCAGGAGGCGGGCGGCCGGTTCACCAGTCTGGACGGTGTGGACGGGCCGGGCGGCGGGAACGGAGCGGCGTCGAACGGCGCGCTCCACCGCGAGCTGCTGGGTTACCTGAACCAGCGTTACTGAGTGCGCCCCGCCCGCAGGGCGGCGTCGAGGGCATTCGAGGGGCGTGCGGCAGGTCCGCGCGCCCCTCTTCTGATCTTCGCGCCCCCTTGTCGCCCTCCCACATCGGTGCAACTCTGAGGATTCCCCCACTTGTGAACTTGTGAATCGACTCACGCGGTCGCTTCACAGAGGAGGTGGCACCCTTCATGCTCGTCCGTGACGCCATGAGCACGATGGTCCTCACCATCGGCCCGGCCCATACGCTGCGCCAGGCCGCCCGGCTGATGTCGGCCCGCCGGATCGGGGCGGCCGTCGTCCACGACCCCGATACCTGCGGGCTCGGCATCCTGACCGAGCGCGACATCCTCAACGCCGTCGGCTCGGGCCAGGACCCCGACACCGAGACGGCCTCCTCCCACACCACCACCGACGTGGTCTTCGCCGCGCCCGGCTGGACTCTGGAAGAAGCCGCGGCGGCCATGACGCACGGCGGCTTCCGCCACCTGATCGTCCTGGACGACGGCGGCCCGGCCGGCATCGTCTCGGTCCGCGACATCATCCGCTGCTGGACCCCCGCGCCCCGCCGCCCGGCCGCACTGGTCGGCTGACGGCCGCCCCGCGCATACGACCGGCCCGGCCCCCGCGGGTGCGGGGCCGGGCCGGTACGGCCGTGAGGACTCAGGCGCGCAGCGCCTGCACGGCCGCCTCCAGCCGCTTGCCGAAGTCCTCGTCGGCACGGCGGAAGTTGCCGATCGCGCGTTCGGCGATGTCGTCGCGCGAGACCTTGGCGATGAAGCCGGAGAGGTTGTCGACCAGCCGGGCCTTCTCGTCCTCGGTCATGAGCCGGTAGAGGTTCCCGGCCTGCGTGAAGTCGTCGTCCTCGGCGTGGAGCGGGGTCGGGTGGTTGCCCGTGACGCCCGCGACGGGGGTGGCGCCCGAGAGCGGCCGGCCCGTCTCGGCGGGGCCGCCGAAGCTGTTGGGCTCGTAGTTCTTCGCGCCCTTGTGGCGGCCGTCGTACAGGTAGCCGTCCCGGCTGTTGGTCCGCGCCTCGGTGGCGTGCGGGCGGTTCACCGGGAGGTGGTCGGCGTTGATGCCGACGCGGTAGCGGTGCGCGTCGCCGTACGCGAAGAGACGGCCCTGGAGCATCTTGTCGGGGGACGGACCGATACCGGGCACGAAGTGCGCCGGGCTGAAGACGGACTGCTCGACCTCGGCGAAGATGTTCTCCGGGTTGCGGTTGAGCTCCAGCTTGCCGATCTCGACCGGCGGGTAGTCCGCGTGCGGCCACACCTTGGTGAGGTCGAACGGGTTGAAGCGGTAGGTCGCCGCGTCGGCCGCCGGCATGATCTGCACCTGCACGGTCCAGGACGGGAAGTCACCGCGCTCGATGGACTCGCGCAGGTCCCGCTGGTGGCTGTCCGGGTCCACGCCGGAGAGGCGGACGGCCTCCTCGGTGGTGAGGTTCTCGATGCCCTGGTCGGTCTTGAAGTGGTACTTGACCCAGAAGACCTCGCCCGCCTCGTTCTGCCACTGGTAGGTGTGCGAGCCGAAGCCGTCCATGTGCCGGTACGTGGCGGGGATGCCCCGGTCGCCGAAGAGCCAGGTCACCTGGTGGGTGGACTCGGGCGAGAGCCCCCAGAAGTCCCAGACGTTGTCCGCCTCCTGGGAGCCGGTGTACGGGTCGCGCTTCTGGGTGTGGATGAAGTCGGGGAACTTGATGGCGTCCCGGATGAAGAACACCGGGGTGTTGTTGCCGACGAGGTCGTAGTTGCCGTCCTCGGTGTAGAACTTCAGCGCGAAGCCGCGCGGGTCGCGCACGGCGTCGGCGGCGCCGAGGTTGCCCGCGACGGTGGAGAAGCGCAGGAACGTCTCGGTCTGCTTGCCGACCTCCGAGAGGAACTTCGCCCGTGTCCACCGCGACACGTCACGGGTCAGCGTGAACGTCCCGTACGCGCCGGCGCCCCGGGCGTGCACCACGCGCTCCGGAATGCGCTCGCGGTTGAAGTGCGCCAGCTTCTCCATCAGCAGCTGGTCCTGCACCAGGACCGGGCCGCCGGCACCGGCGGTCTCGCTGTTCTGGTTGTCGGCGACCGGTGCGCCTGCCTCCGTGGTGAGCGGTCCCTGCGTCACGTGCGCCTCCTGCGTCGTTTCCGCACGTCATGCCTTCATGCCGTGCCCCGCGTCCGGCCTGCCTGTCCTCTGGCCGACGCGTAAGCGATCCTACATTGGACAAAGTCCAAGTCAAATGAGCATCCAAAGTCGCACCTATTCAAGACCTGGCCCGTGCGCTGCTAGACTGGCGCCCATGAGTGACCTGCTGGAACGACTTCGAGGACGCGGCTGGCGCATGACCGCGCAGCGGCGCGTCGTGGCCGAGGTCCTCGACGGGGACCATGTGCACCTGACCGCCGACGAGGTCCACGCCCGGGCGGTGGCCAAGCTGCCCGAGATCTCCCGCGCCACCGTGTACAATACGCTGGGCGAGATGGTGAGTCTCGGCGAGGTCATCGAGGTCTCCACCGACCGCCGCGCCAAGCGCTACGACCCCAACGCGCACCGCGCCCACCACCACCTGGTGTGCGCGCGGTGCGGCGCCATCCGCGACGTGCACCCGTCGGGCGACCCGCTGGCGGACTTGCCGGCCGGTGAGCGCTTCGGCTTCACGATCTCGGGCGTCGAACTGACCTACCGGGGCATCTGCCCGGACTGCGCCGCGGCGGCCTGAGCGCGCCGCACCGCCCCCCGCGCTCGCGCCGGGGGCGGTTTCCGCATGCGCGGACGACCGCATGCACATACGACCGAGGGCCGGATCTTCGGAAAGATCCGGCCCTCGGCCTTCAGTAGCGGGGACAGGATTTGAACCTGCGACCTCTGGGTTATGAGCCCAGCGAGCTACCGAGCTGCTCCACCCCGCGTCGTTGTGTTCACAACCCTACGGGACGGCTCGGACCAGCGCAAATTCGTTTGTGCGGCCTCGTTCGTGCGGCGGCCCTGACGCGGGGCGGCCCGGCCGCCCCGGGGCTCACGCCGTCAGTTCCTGGTGCAGGGCCTCGCGCAGGCGCGCCGCGCGCTCCGCGACCTCGGCCGGGCCCAGCTCGACCGCCCGGGCGCACCAGTGCTGCCCCTCCGCCAGCTCACCGCGGCGCGCGGCGAGCAGGGCGAGGCGCAGCGCCGCCCGGCCGTGCCCGTCGGCGGCGGCGCGGGTCCACCACAGGGCGGCCTCGCGCTCGCTGCCCTCGCGGGCCAGGAGCAGGCCGAGGTTGAACGCCCCGTTGCGGCTGCCGGACTCGGCCGCCTCCCGGTACCAGTGGCCGGCGCTCTCCACGTCGCCCCGGGAGGCGGCGAGCATGCCGACGCGGACCTGGGCCCGGCGGTGCCCCTGCTCGGCGGCCCGCTCGTACCACTCCTCGCACTCGGTCTTCTCGGGCAGCGGCTCGCCCAGCGCGGGCGGCCCCGGCGGCGGCTGCCGCGCGTCGAGCAGGCCGGCCAGCCGGAAGGCCGCCTCCGCGCTGCCGCCGCCCGCCGCGCAGCGCAGGTGGCGCTCGGCCTCCTGCTCCTCGCCGTGGTGCAGGAGCGCCATGCCGACCTGGAGCGCCGCCTCGGTGTGCCCGGCCGCGGCGGCCCGCTCGTACCAGAGGAGGGCGGTGCGGTCCTCGTCGCGCCCGGCGTAGAGGATGCCGAGGTTGAAGGCCGCGTCGACGCTGCCCGCCTCGGCCGCCTTGGAGAACCAGGGCTCGGCGCCGGCCGGGTCGCCGGCCTGGAGCAGGAGCACGGCGAGCGCGTTGGCGGCCTCGCGGTGGCCCGCGTAGGCGGCGCGGCGGTACCACTGCTCGGCCTGGGCGGTGCGGTCCTGGGCGGCGCAGAGCAGCCCGAGGTTGTACGCGCCGTTGACGTCGCCCGCGTCCATGGCCGCGCGGTACCAGCGCTCGGCGGTCTGCTGCTCGCCCCGGGCCGCGTGCAGCGCACCGAGTGCGTTCGCGGCGTTGCCGTCGCCGTCCTGGGCGGCGCGCAGCCACCACACGGCGGCGCTCTCCCGGTCGCCCGCGTCGCGCAGCAGGAAGCCGAGCGCACAGGCGGCCCGGGCCTCGCCCGCCTTGGCCGACATGAGGTACCAGCGCCCGGCCTCCTTGAGCTCGCCGCGCTGTTCGAGGATCGCGCCGAGGTGCAGGGCGGCGCGCCGGTGACCGCGCGCGGCGGCCTGCCGGTACCACTGCTCGGCCTCGCCGCCGCGCGCGTGGCCGGGGCCGGCGACCGGGCCGTCGCCCTCGGCGGTGCGGCGGGGCGCGACGGGCTCCGCGCCGGTGCGCGGGCCCAGGCCGGGACGGCCGAACACCTCGTGCGCGGCGTCGGCGGCGTTGCGCTCCAGGAGGCGCGCCAGCCGGTAGGCCGCCTCGCGGTGGCCCTGCTCGGCGGCGGCGCGCAGCCAGCGCTCGGCGCCGACGTCGCTGCGGTGCTCCAGGAGGTCGGCGAGGGCGTAGGCACCGAGCGCGTGACCCTGCTCGGCGGACTGGCGCAGCCAGTACTCGGCGGCGGGCTCGTCCCCGCGCTCGCGGAAGTGCCGGCCCAGGGCGTGCGCGGCTGCGGCGGACCCGGCCACGGCGGCGGTGCGCCACCAGCCGGCCGCCTCGTCGGGGTAGCCGCGCTGGTGCAGGAGGACGCCCAGGTTGTTGGCGGCGGCCCGGTCCCCGTCGGCGGTGGCGCCACGCAGATAGGGCTCGGCACCGGTGAGGTCGCCCCGGCGCAGGAGCAGCGCGCCGAGGACGCTCATCGACGCGGTGTCTCCGGCGTCGGCCGCGCGGCGGTGGCGCGCCTCGGCCTCCACGCTGTCGGCGCTCGCCTCGGCCTCCGCCCGCTCGGCGTTCTCCACGCCGTCGGCGGCCTCGATGGTCTCTGCGGTCTCTGCGGTCGCGGCACTCTCCGCGTTCTCGGCGTTCTCGGAAGTCCGGGCGGTCTCGACGCTCTCGATGGTGTCTTTGTACTGCTCGGCGGCAGCGGCAAACACCGCATCCGCCATCTTTTCCGCCGGATGGACGTGACCCCGCGCAAACCGCCCTGTCTTCAACAGAGTTGCCCTGTCCCCCATAAATACCATCGTCGCACCACCTGTAACCCGCGTACACCTGGTATATCGCGGTCAGTGACGTCACTTCAGCGTTTTGTCGACATGCCCACAGAGAGACAAGTCAAACACGTCCCCGGTCAACTCGTGCCCCTCGAACCGCACTTCACGCCCACCTGGCGAAACGGGCCGCCGGGGCACGACGAAGGCCCGGATCCCCTGGAGGATCCGGGCCTTCGTCTTTCAGTAGCGGGGACAGGATTTGAACCTGCGACCTCTGGGTTATGAGCCCAGCGAGCTACCGAGCTGCTCCACCCCGCGTCGTTGTGTTCAAACCGTACCACGACGCGGAGGTGGAGCTTTACCGGGTTACTCAGCCCCCGCCCTCATCGCCCGCCTTGTCCGAAGCGCTGGCCTGGCTCGCTTTGTCGCCCTTGTCGTTCTTATCGGCCTCGTCCGCCTTGCCGTCGCCGGACTTGTCGGCCTTGCCGTCACTGTCCGCCTTGGACTGGGCCGCGGCCGCCCGCTCCAGCGCGTCCTGGAGATCGGTCTGCGCCTTGCCATAGGCCGCCCAGTCCTGCTTCTTCAGCGCCGCCTCGCCTTCCGTGTACGCCTTCTGGGCGTCGGCGATCGCCTTCTTGAGCGCGGCGTCTCCGGTGGCCGGCGGCTGACTGGTGTCCGGCGGCTCGGTCGTGTCGCCCGGTGGCTCGCTCGTATCCGAACCCTCGGCGCCGAACACGGCGTTCAGGGCCTCGCCGAGGCTGTTCTCGAAGACGATCTTCGAGCCGTACGAGGCGGCGACCTTGCGCAGCAGCGGGTAGTTCTGCGTACCACCGCGCGTGTAGACCGGCTCGATGTAGAGGAAGCCCCCTTCGAGCGGCACGGTCAGCAGGTTGCCGTACTCGATGTCGGAGTCGGTGCCCTTGAGGTTTCTCACGAACTCTGCGACGTCGTCGTTGCCGTTGAGCTCACTCTGCACCTGCCCGGGGCCCTTCACCGCACCGGTGACTCTCAGGAGCCTTATGGTGCCGTAGTCCTTGCTGGCCGCATCGGCGTCCACCGCCATGAACGCCCCCAGGTCGGGCCGCCCCTTCGGTGTGAACGTCGTGGTCAGCGAGAACTTCTGAGCCGTCTGACCCGGCATCTTTATGCTCAGGTAGTACGGCGGGACGGAGCCGGACTCCTTGTTGGTCGGGTCGTCCGGGACCTGCCAGGCGTCACTGCCGCTGTAGAACTGGGCGGGGCTCGTGACGTGGTAGCGGGTCAGCAGCTCGCGCTGCACCTTGAACAGGTCCTGCGGGTAGCGCAGGTGGTCCATCAGCTCCTGCGGGATGTCCGCCTTGGGCTTCACGGTCCCCGGGAACGCCTTGCGCCAGGTCTTCAGGACCGGGTCCTGCGTGTCCCACTCGTACAGCGTGACCGTGCCGTCGTACGCGTCGACGGTGGCCTTCACCGAGTTGCGGATGTAGTTGACCTGGTTCTGCTGGGCGACGACCGCGCGCTGGTTGGTGGTCAGCGAGTCGGCCGTGGTGTCACCGAGCGTGGTGCGCGAGGCGTACGGGTAGCCGTTGGTCGTCGTGTAGGCGTCGACCACCCACTGGATGCGCTTGTTCACCACGGCCGGGTAGGCGTCGCCGTCGATGGTGAGCCAGGGGGCCACCGCCTCGACGCGCTCCTTGGGCGTGCGGTTGTAGAGGATCCGCGAACCGTCGCCGATGGCGCCCGAGTAGAGGATCTGCGGCTCGCTGAACGCCACGGCGTACGCGGCGCGGTTGAACGTGTTGGAGAGACTGACCCCGCTGTCGCCCTTGTAGCTGGTGGTCTTCTCGCCGTCCTCCTCGTAGTCGAGCTCCTTCTGGGGCCCGCCGACGATGGAGTACTGCTCGGTCTTCTCGCCGTAGTAGATCTCCTGCTTGTACGTGCCCAGGTCGCCGGTGGTCGGCAGTCCGGACTCGGTGAAGTCGGGAGATCCCTTCGGGTTCTTACCGGTGGTGGTCCCGCGGGCGGCGATGGCGCCGTAGCCGTGGGTGTAGGTGAAGTGGTCGTTGATCCAGTTGCGCTTGGGGATGCCCTCGATGTTGAGCTCGCGCAGACCGATGACCGTGTCCTGCTCCTTGCCCGCTTCGTCCTTGTAGCGGTCGACGTCCAGCGTCTTGGGGAACTGGTAGTAGTTCCGCTTCTGCTGGAGCTGCTGGAAGGCCGGCGAGACGACGTTGGGGTCCATCACCCGGTAGCTGGCCGCGTCGTTGGCCGCCGCCCGGAGCTTGGCGTCGTCGTCCTCGGTGGACTTGCCCGTGTAGTCCGAGACCTGCGCGTCGTCGATGTCGTACGCGTTGCGCGTGGCCTCGATGTTCTTCCGGATGAACGGGGCTTCCTTGGCCTGCTCGTTCGGCTGGACCTGGAACTTCTGCACGATGGCCGGGTAGAGGCCGCCGATCAGGATGGCCGAGAGGACCATGAGGCCGAAGCCGATCACCGGCAGCTGCCAGGTGCGCCGCCAGAGCGTCGCGAAGAACAGCACGGCGCAGATCGCGGCGATGCAGAACAGGATCGTCTTCGCCGGAAGGTACGCGTTGGCGTCGACGTACCGCAGGCCCGTCCAGTTGTCGGTGGCCTTGAAGTCACTGGACTTCACCGCCAGGCCGTACCGGTCGAGCCAGTACGCCACGGCCTTCAGCGCGACGAAGACCCCGAGCAGCACCGACAGGTGGCCGGTGGCCGCACCCGTCGCCCGCGCGCCGGGGCTGGTGACCCGCAGTCCGCCGTACAGGTAGTGGGTCAGCGCGGCGGCGATCAGCGAGAGCACGGTGGCCGCGAAGCCGAAGCCCAGCAGGAAGCGGTACCAGGGCAGGTCGAAGGCGTAGAACGACACGTCCAGATGGAACTGGGGGTCCTTCTGGCCGAACGACACGCCGTTCACGTACATCAGCCAGGTCCGCCACTGGCCCGAGGCGGAGGCGCCGGCGATCAGCCCGACCAGCGCGGTGACCGCGAGCAGGACCCACTTCTTGTACGGGGCGAGGCCCATCCGGTAGCGGTCCAGGCTCTGCTGCTCCAGCGACATCGCGCTCAGCGGCGGCCGGAGCCGGTGCGCGAGCCAGATGTTCAGTCCGACGGCCAGGGCCATCAGCAGTCCGAAGACGAGGAACAGCCCGATCTTGGTCCACAGGGTGGTGGTGAAGACGGACGAATACGCGACCGACCTGTACCAGAGCCAGTCCGTCCAGAACCCGGCGAACATGACGAACGCCATGGCGAGAATCGCCAGGACGCCCAGAGTCATGAGCAGGGTTCGGGCGCGCCGGGACGGGCGGCCGACTCTGATCCGTGGCCCGGTCGGGCCTCCGCCGCGGTCCGGCATCTGGAAAGCCAACGTGCGCACCTCGAAGTTCGCGGGTCGTGTGGAGCGGGCCCAGCGATCGTAGAGCCCATCCCTTCAACTTACTGATGCTTTACCTAGTTCCCGTTACGGGGGCGGAAGGAGGCAGGATGTTGCCCATGTCCAACGTTTCCCCCTCAGGCCCTCCGATGGCCGCGAGCCCGCTCACCGTCGCGGTGCTCGAAATCGACGAGTACGTCTCCACCCTCGGCTGGGACCAGCCGGCCCGTCTCTTCGCCCTGGTCGACACCGCGCGGCTGCGGGCCCAGGAGCCCGGTATCGCCGCCCAGCTCGGCCTTGACGACGACGGCGCGAAGACCGCCGCGCTGACCCCCGTGGAACAGGAGGAGCTGCCCGCGGGCACGGCGCTGGACGAGTTCCTCGCCACGATCGCCTGGCCCGACGCGGTCGCCGGGTGCGCGATGACGGTGGAGCGCCTGATGCTTCCGCCGTCCGCCGAGGCGTCCGTGCCGGACGGGCTTGACGACAAGCGGCTGACCAAGTGGGTCGCCGAGCACCCCGACCGGCAGGAGGTGCGGATGACCGTGGCCGTGCTGCGGGACGGGGCGCGCGAGTCCGCCGTACGCCTGCGCGAGAAGGACTCGGCGAGCGAGGTGCTGACCGGTGCCGGTCTCGTGCCGGGGCTGGCCGAGGCTCTGGCGGCCACCTTCGAGTCCTGACCGTCCGCCTTGTGTCGCGGGGGCGCGGTCAGCCCGCCGAGCAGCTCGGCAGCCCGGCCGTGTCCCCCGCGCGGAGCTTGTCCAGGGACTTCCTGGCGTCGTCGATGGTCTTGACCCGGATCAGGGTGAGTCCGTCGGGGGTGTCCGCCGCGGCGGCCTCGCAGTTGTCGTCGGGGGTCAGGAAGTAGCGTGCGCCCGCGCCGCGCGCGCCGACCAGCTTCATGGTGATCCCGCCGATCGGGCCGACCTTGCCGGCGTCGTCGATCGTGCCGGTGCCGGCGATGAACTCGCCGCCCGTCAGCTGCCCCGGGGTCAGTTTGTCGAGGATGCCCAGGGAGAACATCAGCCCCGCGCTCGGGCCGCCCACATCGGCGAGCTTGATGTCGATGTCGAAGGGGAAGGTGTGGTCGGTCCCCGCCTTGATGCCGATGATCGCGCGGTCCTCCTCGGGAGCCTTCACCGTCGTGAGGGTCACCTTCTCGGTCCCCTCGGGCTTCTTGCCGGCCTTCTCGGCCGCCGCCGCGGTCTTGGCCGGGATCACCGTGAAGACGACGTCCTGCCCGGGCTTGCGCTTGGTGACCAGCTTCGCGACGTCCTCGGGCTTCTCGACCGCGGTGCCGTCGACGTTCTCGATGATGTCGCCGGCGTGCAGCTTGCCCTGCGCCGGGCTGCCCTTGACGACGCTGGAGACCACGACGTACGAGGTGACCGGGATGTCCAGCTCCTTGAGGGCCGCGACCTTGGCGCTCTCCTGGGACTGGCTGAACTCCTCGGCGTTCTCCTGCGTCGACTGCTCCTCGGTCTTGCCGTCCGGGTAGAGGGTGTCGTGCGGTACGACGACGCTGTCGTGGCCCAGCCATCCGGAGACGGCCTCGACCAGATTCATGCTGTAGTCGGCGCCGGTGACGCGGACCGTCGTCATGTTGAGGTTGCCGGACGTCTTGTACGTCTTGTGACCGGTGATCCGCAGAACGGGATCGCCCTCGACGTCACCGAGCGTGTTCACCGTCGGACCGGGAGACATCTCCGAGTACGGCACTTTGATCAGCACGCCTGCGCAGAGCAGCGCGATCAGGATCAGCGTGGAGGCGAGCATCGTCGCGGTGCGGCGTGGCATGGAACGACAGTACGGGAAGGGTCTCTCCGTGCACCGCCGGGGCCGGTCCGTACGGGGCTCGGGGCGGGTGCGTCGAAAACCCCGGAAGCGACCTCAGACGTTGGAGGCCTGCTCCACCGGTTCGGAACCGGAGTCGGACTTCTCCATGGCTTCACGGAACCGCGCGTATCCGGCGAGTTCGGTGACGTCACCGGTTGTGCGGTTGCGGGCGGCCCAGCTTCCCCATATCGCCGCGCCGAACGCGGCGAAAAGCGGAATCAACAACCAGGCGAGCGCTGCCATGTCGACCTCCCTACCCCCTGATGCGGCCGACTGGCCGATCAGCAGATTAACCATGTGGAAAACCAACGCTCGTGGCAGGGGTGCGGTTACGCAAATCGGGGCGGATGGACGCCGTTCCGGTCTGCGCTCAGCAGGCGCCGACCCACTCCTCCGTACCGTCCGAGAAGCGCTGGTGCTTCCAGATCGGCACCTCGTGCTTGAGGTCGTCGATGAGCTTGCGGGAGGCCGCGAACGCCTCCGCGCGGTGAGGGCAGGAGACCGCCACGACGACCGCGATGTCACCCACCCGCAGTTCACCCACCCGGTGGACGGCGGCCAGCGCCCGGACCGGGAAGTCGGCGACGACCTTCTCCGCCACCCGGCGCAGCTCGTCGGCGGCCGAGGGATGGCACGAGTAGCCGAGTCCGTCGACGTCCTGACCGCCGTCGTGGTCACGCACGGTGCCGACGAAGAAAGTGGTGCCGCCCGCGGCGTCGTCGCCGACCGCCTGGAAGACCTCGTCCACCGACAGCGGCGTGTCACGGATGTCCAGCAGCCGGATCGGGTCCTGCGCCGTCTGCTCGCCGGGGTGGTCGTGCGTGAGTGCCATGACCCCCATCGTGCCGTACCGCACCGACAACACGGAATTGCCGATTCACCCGGCGGGGCGCGCCCCGGCTTGGAGCCTCCTACAGGGTGCTCAGATACGGCGGCGGGCCTTGCGGGCGCGGCGCACCAGGGCCGCGGTGCCGAGGAGGGCGACGGTCGCGCCGGCGGCACCGGCGGCGGTGGCGTCCTTGCGGCCGAGGCGGCGGCCGGCGACGGTGTGGCGTCCCTCCACCTCTTCCAGGAGCGCGGCGAGCACCTCCTCGTTGGTCCAGGCCGGGCGCCAGCCGGCGTCGTGCAGCCGGCTGACGCTGACGACCCAGGGGTGCATGGTGTACGCCAGGTCGCCCGCGGGCGAGGGGGTGAGGCCGATCCGGTGCAGCCGGGCGGCGGCGCCCAGCGCGACGGCGGAGGGGAGCTCCATCCGGCGCACCCCGCTCAGCTCCTCGACCTCCTCCTGTTCCAGCCAGCCGTCGCAGCCGACCGCGAACTCGCCGTCGATCTTCTCCAGGGCGGCGTACTCCAGGGCCGTGACCAGGTCCTCAACGTGGCAGAACTGCCAGGCGGGCCGGGAACCGGCGACCACGAGCAGCCGGGGCGACTCGAAGTAGCGGGTCAGCGCGGTGTCCGTGCCGCCGACGAGCACGGCGGGGCGCACGACGGTGACGTGCAGCCCGGGGTGGGCGCGCGGGGCGCGGCGGCCGAGCCGTTCGATCTCCAGCAGGTCGCCGACCCCGGTGGCCTCGGCGGTGGCCCGCAGCTCGGCGTCCTCGGCGAGCGGGAGGTCGTTGTCGGGCAGCGCCCCGTAGACCATCGCGGAGGTGCACAGGACGACGCGGTGGACGCCGGCGGCCGCGGCGGCGGTCAGCACGGTCTGGGTGCCCCGCACGTTGTAGGCGGTGCGCGCGGCGGGGTCGGTCTCCAGGTCGAGGTCGAGCGCCAGGTGGACGACGACGTCGGCGCCGCGCAGCTTCTCGGCGATCGCGGGGTCGCGGACGTCGAGAAGGTGCCAGGTCGCGTCGGGGACCTCGCCCCGGCGCTCGTCGATGGCGACGACCTGCTTGATCTCCTCGGAGGCGGCGAGGCGCGCGGTGAGCAGCTCACCGACACCCGTCGCGGCTCCGGTGACGGCCACGACCGGGCCGCGGCCTCCGGGCCGGCCGGGGGCGGATTTCTTCTCGGGTGACGGGTCGGCCAGGTTTCGCGCTGCGCGAACCTGCGGATCTGGGGAACTCACCGGGCGTCTCCAGCGGTTGTCTTCAGTACGTACCCGCGTGACACGTACGTACCAGGTGGCGTCCATCCTGCCGCAGGGCCGGACCGGGCGGAGCACTGAGGCCCTGAGCGGACTTGGTGTCTACGCTGGATGGTGATGTCGGGCAGTCGCCGCCGGTTCCCCCGGCGGCCCTACGAGCCGAGGAAACCCGTGAGTGACACCCCATTCGGATTCGGCCTTCCGCCGGAGGAGCCGGACGACGGCGACCAGGGCAAGAAGAACGACCCCACCGGAGGTGGGCAGGGTTCGGGCGGTCCGGCGAACCCGTTCGGCTTCGGCCCCGGCGCGGGCGGTGACAACCCCTTCGCCGCCATGTTCGGCTCGATGAACCCGAACGACCTGGGCGCGGCCTTCCAGCAGCTCGGCCAGATGCTGAGCTACGAGGGCGGGCCCGTCAACTGGGACATGGCCAAGCAGATCGCCCGGCAGACGGTGTCGCAGGGCACGCCGGACGGCTCCAAGGACGCCAGCGTGGGCCCCGCCGAGCGCTCGGCGGTCGACGAGGCGCTGCGCCTGGCCGACCTCTGGCTGGACGGCGTGACGTCGATGCCGTCCGGTGCCATCTCCAGTGTGGCGTGGAGCCGCGCGGAGTGGGTCGAGGCGACGCTCCCGGCCTGGCAGCAGCTGGTGGACCCGGTCGCCGAGCGGGTGGGCCTCGCCATGGGTGACGTGCTGCCCGAGGAGATGCAGGCGATGGCGGGCCCGCTGATCGGCATGATGCGGTCGATGGGCGGGGCCATGTTCGGCCAGCAGATCGGGCAGGCCGTCGGCGTGCTGGCGGGCGAGGTGGTCGGCTCGACCGACATCGGGCTGCCGCTGGGCCCGGCGGGCCGGGCCGCGCTCCTTCCGCTGAACGTGGAGCGGTTCGGCAAGGACCTGTCGGTCCCGCAGGACGAGGTGCGGCTGTACCTGGCGCTGCGCGAGGCCGCCCACCAGCGGCTCTTCGCCCATGTCCCGTGGCTCCGCTCGCACCTGTTCGGCGCCGTCGAGGGTTACGCGCGCGGCATCAAGGTCGACACCAGCAAGCTGGAGGACGTGGTCGGCCAGTTCGACCCCTCGCAGCCCGAGCAGCTCCAGGAGGCCCTTCAGCAGGGCATGTTCCAGCCGGAGGAGACGCCGGAGCAGAAGGCGGCCCTGGCCCGCCTGGAGACGGCCCTCGCGCTGGTCGAGGGCTGGGTGGACGCCGTGGTGCACGCTGCCGCGAAGTCCCGGCTGACCTCGGCCGACGCCCTGCGCGAGACGATGCGCCGGCGCCGTGCGTCCGGTGGCCCCGCCGAGCAGACGTTCGCCACGCTCATCGGCCTCCAGTTGCGTCCGCGCCGGCTGCGGGACGCCTCGCGGCTGTGGGCCTCGCTGACCGACGCCCGCGGTCTTGAGGGGCGCGACGCGCTGTGGGAGCACCCCGACATGCTCCCGACCGCTCACGACCTGGACGACCCGGACGGCTTCGTCCACCACGAGCAGATGGACTTCTCGGAGCTGGACAAGATGCTCGGCGAGGCGGCGAACGGCCCGGAGAAGCCCGCGCCGGGTGCGGACGCCCCGGACGACGCCACGGACAAGGGCGACACCGACGGCAAGGACGACACCGACAAGTGAGCCTGCACGACGACGCCGTCCTCGTACTCAAGGGTTACGGGGCGGGGGCCGGAGCCGCCCAGGAGGAGCTGCGCGACGCGTATCTGGAGCACCTGGCGCGCCATCCGGACGGCATGTGGAAGTCCTGCGGGGCCGGGCACCTGACGGCCAGCGCCCTGGTCGTGGACCCGGAGCGCGGCCGGGTGCTGCTCACGCTGCACCGGAAGCTGCGGATGTGGCTGCAGATGGGCGGCCACTGCGAGCCCGGTGACGCCACGCTCGCGGCGGCCGCGTTGCGGGAGGCGACGGAGGAGTCGGGGATCGGCGGGCTGACGCTGCTGCCGGGCGGGCCGGTGGTCCTGGACCGGCATCCGATCCCCGCGCCGTGCCACTGGCACCTGGACGTGCAGTACGCGGCGGTGGCGCCGGCGGGCGCGACGGAGAGCATCAGCGCCGAGTCCCTGGACCTGCGCTGGTTCGCGTACGAGGAGGTGGCCGAGGTCGCCGACGCCTCGGTGGTCCGGCTGGTGGAGCGTACGCGCGCGGCGCTGGAGGGCGGCCGGTAGCCGCCCGTACGACGTGACAACGGTAAGGGGCGGCCTCCGGGAGACCGCCCCTTACCGTTGTGGTGCGTGGCTCAGTTCCAGGCGTTGTTCTGGTTCTGGGCGTGCGCGCCGTGCTGGCCCATGCCGTACTGGGCGGCGAGGCCCTGTCCGATCTGGGCGTTCTGCGGCGGCATCAGCTCGCTCGGCTGGACCAGGGCGAAGCCCTGCCCGAGGAAGCTGAGCTCCCAGCCCTCACCGGTGTTCCCGCGCCGGCGGAAGACACCCGAGGAGTGCGTCTGGGCCTGCATCTGCACCCGCAGCGAGGTCGACCAGGCGACGATCGCGTCGGCGTCGGCGCTGACGTACTTGTCGGGCGTGACCTGCATCATCAGCGGCTGGCCCGAGGTCATCAGGGCGACCTTGCCGGTGCCCGAGATGTTGAGCTGGTACTTGCCGGTGCCCGAGATGCCGTACTGGCTGTCCACCGCGATGACCTCGGTGTGCAGCGAGGAGTCGAGCGCCAGGACGTAGGAGCTGTCCACGGTCAGTCCGTCGTGGTCGACGTCCACGACGTGGATGTACTGCGCCAGGTTGGCGAGGTAGACGGTGCCCTGCCCGGAGCAGCGCATCAGGTCCAGGCCCTCACCGGTGTGGGCGCGGGAGCGGCGCTGGGCGTTCGACTGGTACTCGCCGTCGAACTCCATCAGCCCCTGGTAGGCGACCATGGCGCCCTTGCGGGCGAGGACGTCGTCGTGGCCGGTCAGCGCGACCCGCAGAAGCTGCGGGTTCTGGATGGTGTAGCGGTCCTGGGACTGCTGTTCCGTGAGGCCGAAAAGCGAACTCTGCATGGTGTGTTCTCCCTCCCCGTCAGTGCCGGACGCGCAGCCGGTCGGTGCTGTCCTCGCTCGGCTGGACGACGACGATCCCCTGGCCGGAGAAGGCCATCTGGAACGCCTCGCCGCTGCCCCGCCCGATGAGCGAGGAGGCCTTGAAGCTGCGCTTGCCCTTCACCTTGAGGTTCGGCGACCAGGCGACCAGCGCGTCCGGGTCGACGTACGTCTCGTCCTCGCCGCGTCCGCAGTCGACCACGAGCGGCGTGCCGCGCGAGGTGATCGCGACCCAGCCGGTCCCCGAGATGCAGACGTTCCACAGGCCCTGGCCCGCGAACTTGGCGAGGCCCTTGACCCGCTCGACGCCCCAGGTGAGGTGGCCGTCGAAGGCGAGGACGTTGGTGCCGTTGACCGAGATCGAGTCGTTGTTGAGGTTGATGACGACGACGTCGGCACCGTAGTCGGCGAGGTAGAGCAGCCCGTCGCCGGTGCACTTCATGAGGGGCGCGCCCTCGCCGGTGATCCACTGCGAGGCGATCTGGCGGACGGCGGGCGGGTTGGGCTCGTACTGGATGAAGCCCTCGTACGCGACCATCGATCCGGTGCGCGCGTAGAGGTCCTGGCCGGTCGCCATGGCGACCTTCAGCATGGAATGGCCGTGGTTCTCCATCCGTGCCGTGACGGGGGTCGGGGCGTAGCCCGCGAGTTGCTGATTCATGACGGGCTCCCTCAGACCTCGTAGGGCTGGACGACGATGAAGTTGCCGGGCGCGCCCCGGAACTGGAGGTTCACGGTCTCGCCGCTGTGTCCGGGGTAGGCGTTGCGGCGCAGCCGGACCTGGCTGGAGATGATCACC
The DNA here is from genome assembly GCF_052542855.1 of Streptomyces sp. SAS_281. Classification (NCBI taxonomy): domain Bacteria; kingdom Bacillati; phylum Actinomycetota; class Actinomycetes; order Kitasatosporales; family Streptomycetaceae; genus Streptomyces; species Streptomyces sp. SAS_281. The sequence continues at coordinate 33,162 of NZ_JBMNDO010000022.1, read as the reverse complement.
TGGGACGCGGACGACCACGCCACCACGGCGTTGCAGTCGGCGAAGGTGGTCGGGGTGACCGGCAGGACCACGGGGACGCCGTGCGTCTTGACGACGAGGGTGCCGGTGCCCTGGAACTGCATGGTGAACAGGGCGCCGCCGGGGATGCCGTGGCCCTCGATGCGGCGGACCTCGTACTGGAGCGACTCGTCGAAGGCGAGCACGTTCTCGGCGGAGACGCAGACTCCGTCGCCCTGGAGCTCGATGGAGTGCAGATGGGCGCCCTCCTCGGCGAGGAAGACCTGGCCCCGGCCGGTGCAGCGCATGAGCTGCATCTCCTGGCCGGTGGCGTTGCCCACCATGCGGCCGGCGAAACCCGCGCCCTTGTAGCCGAAGTCGACCTTGCCCTGGTACATGACCATGCTGCCCTGCCGGGCGAGGACTCCCGTGCCGCCCATGGTCAGGTCGACCCGCATGAGCTGCTGGTTCTGCGGGGTCCAGCGCTGTCCGGTCGCGGTTTCCTTGTACGGCTGGAGCGCGGCCTGAAGACCGGCGCCGGCCGCCTGCGGAGCGCCTCCGGGCATGCCCTGTGCGCCCGGCGGCATGCCGGGAGGCTGCTGGCCGTACGGGGACGGCGCCTGCTGTCCGTAGGGCGCGGGCGCCTGGCCGGGGACCTGCCCGAACTGCTGCTGCGGCGGGTGGGGCTGCTGCCCGAAGTGCTGCTGCGGCGGCTGGCCGGGCTGGCCGTACGGGGCCGGCGCGGGCGGCGGGGGCATGGTGCCGCCAGGCGGGGCGGCGAGCGGGGCGGCGATCGTCGGCGCGGCGTGCATCTGCTGCTGCGCGGCGGGAGCGGGGGCGGGGGCCGGCGGGGTTCCGAAGGCGGGCGCGGGCTGGGGGACCTGGGGCGCCTGGGGTGCCGGAGGGGCTGCCGGGGCACCGAAGGACGGGGCCGGGTCCGCCTGGGCGGGCGGGGCGAACGACGGGGCCGCGCCCTGCGGCGGCGCGGCGGCGGCCGGCTCCTCCTCGGCGACCTCGCCGCCGAAGTTCTTCAGCAGCGCGTCGAGGCCACCGTCGAAGCCCTGGCCGACCGCGGCGAAGCGCCAGACGTCCTTGAGGTAGAAGTCGCCCAGCATGACGGCGCGCTCGGTGCTGAACTCCGAACCGTTGAACGCGTACCTGACGACTTCCTCGCCGCCCGCGACGATCCGGATGTATCCGGGGCCGACCTGCGACATCTGCCCGGCACCGTCCACGGTCGCGGTGAACGACAGCTTGTGGATGTTCGCCGGAATGCGGTCCAGGGTGACGCGGAACGACTCGGTGTCACCGGCCTGGGCCCCGAGGAGCTGAATGGACTCCTCGGGGGATTTCGGCTGATTGAAGAAGATGAAATACCGGTCGTCGGAGAGCTGTTCATTGGCATCGAGCCCGAAGCAGCTGATGTCAAAGCTCAGCCCCGGGCCGGCGATCTGCACCCCTACGTACAGGTCCGTCCCCGGTGTGAGATCGCTGATCTTGGCCTTGTGGCCGCGTTGGAATTCCCTGGCCATGCGTAACGACCGTCCCCCATCCGGAAGGTGAATGCGTCGCGTCAGGCTATCCGCAAACTCCGGCATTGGGCGAAGCCGGTACAGACCCGGTACAGAAACACCCGACACCGCTCACCCGGCGCCACCACCTGTCACTCGCCGCGCGCGGCCGGCAGGTGCGGCAGCCGGTCGGCGGCCACCACACCCTCCAGATAGCCGCGGGCCCGCTCGGTGCGGGGGTAGGCGTCCAGCAGCCGCCAGAACCGCGGGCCGTGCCCGGGCACCAGGAGGTGGGCCAGTTCGTGGACGAGCACATAGTCCACGACGTACTCCGGCATGCCCTGGAGCCGGTGCGACAGCCGGATGCTGCCCTCGGACGGGGTGCACGAGCCCCAGCGGGTGTTCTGGTTGGTCACCCACCGGACGGAGGCGGGCCTGGCCCGGCCCGCGAAGTACTGGGCCGACAGGCGCTCCGCCCGTTCGGCGAGCTCGGTGTCACCGAGGACGCGCCTGCTCTCCTGGGCGGCGAGCCGGTCGAGCATCACGTCCACCCAGCGCCGCTCCTCGGCCTCGGACATGCGGGCGGGGATGAGCACGATCGTGCGGTCGCCCTCGCGGTAGGCGGAAACCGTTCTGCTGCGGCGGGCGCTTCTGCGGACCTCGACCGCGCTCGTCGCGGAGGCACGGCGGGCAGGGTCCGCACCGCGCCGGCGGGGTCCGGCGCCGGGCACGGCGGGCTCCCCGGCGGGGCCGGGCGACGGGTCGGCGGGCACGGCTCGACGTTACCCGCTGTGTGCGGGGGAAGTCCCGCCTCCGGGACGGTTCTCCATGATCGGCTCCACGCCTTGCACCATTTGAACGACTAATACCCGCCCCTGTGGATAACTTTTCGCACGTCTAGGCGGCCCGCTGCATTCTGGCAAAGGAACACGCACAGCAGAGTCACGCACAGCGGAGTCACAGACACACAGACCGGGGGAAGCCGTGCATCCGATGTTGAAGCCCGCCCTGCGCCGCGCTTGGCGGGGCAGGGACACCGTGCAATTCGGAGTGACACCCGCACACGCGGTGAAGGTCGGCCCGATGGATATCGCGACGGGCTGTTTCATGGAACTGCTCGACGGCACCAGAGGCATGCCGCTGCTCCGTGAACAGGCCAGGGCGATGGACTTGAGCGAGCGTCATGTGGACACGCTGGTGACCCGGCTGGTGGACGCCGGACTCGTGGACGATGTGCGGGCGGGCGGTCCGGCGGCGGAAGCGCTGCGGACCAGGTCCGACGTCCTGGAGCGTCACCGGCCCGACCTGGCCTCGCTCTCCGTCGTGCATCCCGAACCCGGCGGCGGGATGCGCCGACTCGCGGCCCGCCGCTCGATGCGCGTGCAGGTCCGGGGCGCGGGCAGGGTCGGCGCGGCCGTCGCGGCTGTGCTCTCCGGAGCGGGGGTCGGCCGGGTGGAGGTCCTGGACGGCGGGTGTACGGAGCCGGGTGACGTGTCCCCGGGCGGGCTGCCCGCCTCCTCCGTCGGGGAGCGCAGGGACATGGCGGCCCGGCAGCTGGTCCGGCGCTCCGCCCCCGCCGCGGGGCCCCGGTCCTCCGGGGCGGCGGGCTGCGGTCCCGCCGGGCACGAGCCGGGGCTGTCGCTGATCGTGGTCGCGCCGCGCGACGGACTGTCGGCGTACGTCCCCGATCCGGGCACCGCCGAGCCGTGGATCTCCTCGGGCACACCGCATCTGTACGCGGGGGTGATGGAGGCGACCGGGTTCGTCGGACCCCTGGTCCTGCCCGGCGGCACGGCCTGCGCCGGCTGCCTCCAGTCGCACCGGCGGGACCGGGACCCGCAATGGCCGCGCATGCTGGCGCAGTGGCAGTCCGGGCGGCGCGGTGCCGCGCAGGCGTGCGACCTGGCCCTGGCGACGGCGGTGGCGGGGCTCGCGGCGGCGCATGCGCTGGCCTTTCTCGACGGCGAGTTGCCCATGAGTACCGGTGCGCGGCGGGAGGCGGCGCTGCCGCTGTTGGACTGGAGGTCGGAACGGATCGGGGCGCACCTCGACTGTTCCTGTGGCGCCGCCGGTCACACTGAGGGGGTCCGCGCCTCCGGAGCCGGCACGGCGCACGACACAATGGCCGGGTAACCGCCGCCCGCAGCGCGGCAGTCTGGGAATTGGAGGGGCATATGTCTGATCTTCCCCGGAAGGCGGTCACCCGTACCGCCAAGCTGGCCGCGCTGCCGTTGGGTTTCGCCGGCCGAGCCACCTGGGGGCTGGGCAAGCGCATCGGCGGAAAGTCGGCTGAGCTGGTGGCCCGTGAGGTGCAGCAGCGCACCGCCGACCAGCTCTTCAAGGTCCTCGGGGAGCTGAAGGGCGGGGCGATGAAACTCGGCCAGGCCCTGTCCGTCTTCGAGTCCGCGCTGCCCGAGGAGGTCGCGGGGCCCTACCGCGCGGCGCTCACCAAACTCCAGGAGGCCGCCCCGCCCATGCCGAGCGGCACGGTGCACGCGGTCCTGGCGGAGCGGCTCGGCGAGGACTGGCGGGAGCTGTTCCTGACCTTCGACGACAAGCCGTCGGCCGCGGCGTCGATCGGCCAGGTGCACCGGGCGGTGTGGCACGACGGCCGGGACGTGGCCGTGAAGGTGCAGTACCCGGGCGCGGGCGAGGCGCTGCTCTCGGATCTGACGCAGCTCAGCCGGTTCGCACGGCTGCTGGGCCCACTGGTGCCGGGCATGGACATCAAGCCGCTGATCACGGAGATGCGTGACCGGGTTTCGGAAGAGCTGGACTACGAGCAGGAGGCGCGGTCCCAGCGGGCGCACGCAGAGGAGTTCGCGGAGGATCCCGACGTCGTGGTCCCCGAGGTGGTCCACCAGTCGGCGCAGGTGCTGGTCACCGAGTGGATGGACGGTGTCCCGCTGGCCGATGTGATCGCCGACGGCACGGCCGGACAGCGCGACCGGGCCGGCCAGCTGCTCGCGAGGTTCCTCTTCTCGGGCCCCGCACGCACCGGGCTGCTCCACGCCGACCCACACCCCGGCAACTTCCGGCTGCTGCCCCCGGAACCGGGGGCCGGCGCGTCAGGCGAGGAGAGCGACGAGGGTGCGGACGCGGCCCGATGGCGGCTGGGGGTGCTGGACTTCGGGACGGTGGACCGGCTGCCGGGCGGCTTGCCGCAGACCATCGGGGACGCGTTGCGGCTGACGCTCGGGGGCGACGCGGACGCGGTCTACGAGATGCTGCGGGCGGAGGGGTTCGTCAAGGACTCGATCGACCTGGAGCCTGACGCGGTGCTGGACTACCTGCTGCCGATCATCGAGCCGGCCGAGGTGGAGGAGTTCACGTTCAGCCGGAGCTGGATGCGTCATCAGGCGGCCCGCATAGCGGACCCGCGCTCCCCGGCCCACCAGTTGGGCAAGCAGTTGAACCTGCCGCCGTCCTACTTGCTGATACACCGGGTGACGCTGAGCACGATCGGCGTGCTGTGCCAGCTCGGCGCCACGGTCCGGCTCCGCGACGAACTCGAGTCCTGGCTGCCGGGGTTCCTGGCGCCTGAGGACGCGGAGGACCAGGTCGACGCGGAGGGCCAGGTCGACGCGGCGGACCAGGAGGACGCCGAGGGCCAAGCCGACGCGGCGGACGACCTGGAGGACGCCGAGGGCCAGGTCGACGCGGCGGACGACCGGGAGGACCAGGAAGGCCAGGAGGACGTGGAGGTCCTGGACTCTGAGGGCCAGGGCCAGGGCACGGGCGGCCAGGGCCCGGAGCATGTGCCGCCGGCGCCGAGGTCCGCCGAGACGGTGGACGCCGGCTAGCCGGGACGGGGCGGTCAGGGCCGGGCGAACCGGACCCCGCCCGCCCAGGCCGGGCGAACCGGACCTCGCCCGGGCCGAACCGGGCCGGGCGCCCGGGGCGGACCGGGCCCCGCCCCGCATCGCGCCGACGGCCTCCGAAACGCCCCCGGGGCCGGTCCGTCGGTCGGACGGATCGGCCCCGGGGTGGGGTGCTGCTGCGCGGGTGGCGCTGGGAGGCGCGGTCCGCCGGGCGCAGAGAGCGGCTGCGTCCGGGCGGGACCTCCGTGGCCGGCCGGGGTGGCTCAGTGCATGACGGCCATGGCCAGCGCGCGGCGGGCGCGCATCGAGGCGCGCTCCGCACGGCGCTGCATCCGCCGGGCGGAGATCAGGCGCACGGCCTGACGCTCCACGTCGGCTTCGCGCAGGCGGTCGTGCATATGCGCACGAGCCAGGGCTTCTGGGATGAGTTGCATCTCGCGGGTCCTGTTCTGACGCGAGTCGTTCGCGCCGATGATGGTGACGTCTGGGGTCGCGGAGCCGGCGGGCTCGGCAGTGGGGGTGGGGATGGTCATTGGAGCCTGGTTTCGGGGGTCGTGGGTCAGGGGACGGTCGATGGTTCCGATGCGCTTCATGGGCTTGGGGGCCGGGAACCCCACGGTGGTCACGCTGCGACCGGGTTCTTGCGCGGGCGGCCACGCGGCCGCTTCCGGGCGACGACGACGCCCTGGATGAAGAGCTCGCCACCCCAGACACCCCACGGCTCGCGGCGCTCCTTGGCGCCGGCGAGGCACGCCTCGACCAGCGGACAGGTGCGGCAGAGGGACTTGGCGTACTCGACGTCGGCCGGCGACTCCGCGAAGAAGACCTCCGGGTCGTAGGCGCGGCAGGGGACGGGTACACCGAGGTTCTCGATGGCGTCGTCGAGCGCGGTGAGCGCGGTGAGGGGGGTCAAGGTGGAGTCCTCCGTGAGGCCGGGCGGGGAGATCGTGTCGGAAGGCGGTACGGACGGGGCGTGCGCTTCGAGTTGCACGGTGGTGGTGTCCTCGTCTGGTCGTTTCCGGCCTGTTGGCCGGGGGGCGGCTGGTACCAGGTCCTGCTTGTTCCGAGGCCCCTTCTCGTTGTCCCGCCCGTTGAGGCAAAACAAAAGGGCCGCGGATCCCGAGTGGGGTTCCGCGGCCCTGAAGGCGCCGGCCTGATGCTGGATCAGGCTGGATCACTCCAGGGTTCAGGCCCACGGAAGGCCCACATCGTCTGGTGGTGCTTCGTCTGCTCGGTGACGCCGGCTTCCGCTCCCGCACCGACGGCCGCAAAGGCATAGGCCGGGGCCTGTCCCTTCGCTACTGCTGCTGCCGGTGCCTGGGTCGGTCGCTCATTGCGCTCCCGCACGGGAAGGCCGGCCAGGGACATCGGAATGACGGCGGAGACGCCGGACACACCGGTGGCGCGCAGGGAGGACTTCGGGGCACGGGCGAGAAGGCCGAGCGAGCAGGCGGAGACGACCGAGAGATCGGTCATTTTGTTGGTCTCGATGATGCTGATCACTTCAATCGCCTCCTCTCGGCGTCTCGGGGGACCGGCGGGCCGGTCCTGCGTATTCGGATAAGTACAGCACGGATCCAGGGCTTCAGAGAAGCCGCTGTTTCCGTGGTTAAGAACCTATGGTGATGACTGGGGCGGGCGCAAACTATTTTTCCGACGAGTTTTTCTCACATCTCCCCGGCGGCCTCCGCATCACCCTCGCGCCCGTCTCCACCTGCGCAGATGTCCAGAACAGCGGCTCCGAAGCGGCCCAGCTTCCGCGCGCCGACCCCGGGGATACCGGCCAGTTCGCCCTCGCCGCCGGGCACCGCCTCCGCGATGGCCATCAGCGTCCGGTCGGTGAACACGCAGTAGGCGGGCTGGCCGATCTCCCGCGCCCGGGACGCCCGCCAGTCGTGCAGCCGCTCGTACAGCGCCTCGTCCATGTCGGACGGGCAGTCGTCGCAGCGCATCAGCTTCATCTCGCCGGCGTCCGTCAGGGTCTTGCCGCAGACCCGGCACCGGGCCGGCGTCCGGGGCTTCCGCCTGACAGCCGCCGCCCGCGCCCCGCCGTCGGGGCCGGCCGCGCCGCCCCCGCCGTTCCGGCCGCCGTCACCGGCCCAGATGCCGCCCGGGCCGGCCGCGGACGCGCTCCGGCCGCCGGGGCCCGTGGAACCGGGGCGGAGGCCGTTCAGGAAGCGGGTCGGCCGGCGGCCGGGCCGGCCACCGGGCGACCGGGACAGCGACCAGGACAGGGCGAGATGGAAGCGGGCCCGGGTGACGCCGACGTACAGCAGCCGGCGCTCCTCCTCGATCTGTTCCGCCGTCTTGGCGTAGGTGATCGGCATCATGCCCTCGGTCAGCCCGACCAGGAACACCGCGTCCCACTCCAGGCCCTTCGCCGAGTGCAGCGAGGCCAGCGTGACGCCCTGGACCGTGGGCGCGTGCTGGGCGGCGGCCCGCTCGTCCAGCTCGGCGACCAGGTCGGAGAGCGTCGCCCCCGGATGGGCCCGCTCGAAGTCCTCGGCGAGCCTGACGAGGGCGGCCAGGGACTCCCAGCGGTCGCGCGCCGCCCCGGACCCGGCGGGCGGCTCGCTGCGCCAGCCCTTGGTGGAGAGCACCGCGCGCACCTCGGCGGGCAGGTCGTCCGCGTCGTCCAGGAGGGAATCGTTGCCCCCCGCACGGGCCGCGCCGCGCAGGGCCACACCGGCCTCGCGGACCTCCGCGCGTTCGAAGAACCGCTCGGCGCCCCGGAGCTGGTAGGGCACGCCCGCGTCCGCGAGGGCCTGCTCGTAGACCTCGGACTGCGCGTTGACCCGGTAGAGCACCGCGATCTCACCGGCCGGGACGCCCGCCGCGATCAGGTCGCGGATGCGGCGGGCGGTGCCCTCGGCCTCGGCGGGCTCGTCCGCGTACTCCACGTAGGCGGGCTCGGGGCCGCGCTCCCGCTGCGAGACCAGGTCGAGGCGGTGCTCGGCGGCCCGTCCGGTGGCCTGGGCGAGCAGCCCGTTGGCCAGGTGGACCACCTGCGGGGTGGAGCGGTAGTCGCGGACCAGCTTGACGACGGTCGCGCCGGGGTGGCGGGTGCGGAAGTTGAGCAGGTGGTCCGGGGTGGCCCCGGTGAACGAGTAGATCGTCTGGCCGGCGTCGCCCACGACGCAGAGGCTGTCCCGGTCGCCGAGCCACAGGTCGAGCAGGCGCTGCTGGAGCGGGCTCACGTCCTGGTACTCGTCCACGACGAAGTGCTGGTACTGGCGGCGGACGTGGGCGGCGATGTCGTGCCGGTCCTGGAGGATGCCGACGGTGAGGAGCAGCACGTCCTCGAAGTCGATCACCGTGCGCTCGCGCTTCAGCTCCTCGTAGGTCTCGTAGACCTTGGCGATCTCCGCGGGGTCGCGCGGGGCGTCGCGCTGGGACTTGGCGACCACCGCCGGATAGTCGGCGGGGACGGTCTGGGTGACCTTGGCCCACTCGATCTCGCTCGTGACGTCGCGCAACTCGTTCCGGTCGAGCCGCAGGCCGCTGCGGGCCGCCGCCTCGGCCACCAGCTGGACCTTGCGCTCAAGGAGCCGGGGCAGCTCTCCACCGACTGCTTTCGGCCAGAAGTACTGGAGCTGGCGCAGGGCCGCGGAGTGGAAGGTCCGTGCCTGCACCCCGCCCGCGCCCAGCTGGCGCAGCCGGCCGCGCATCTCGCCGGCCGCCCGGTTGGTGAACGTGACGGCCAGGACGCTCGCCGGCTGGAGTATCCCCGCGCGCACCCCGTAGGCGATGCGGTGCGTGATGGCCCGCGTCTTGCCCGTGCCGGCTCCGGCCAGCACGCACACCGGGCCCCGCAGGGCCGTGGCCACCTCGCGCTGCTCGGGGTCGAGCCCGTCGAGGACGGCGTCCGCGGTGTCCGGGACCCGGGGGAAGAGGGTGGAGTGCGTTGCTGATGTCACCCCGCCATGCTGCCAGGTCGGCCGGGGCGGGTGCGGTGGTTGTCCACAGGGGTGAGGTATCCGTCGTACTAATGCGGGAACGGCCCCGGGGCGGTCCCGCGCGCCGTCCTCGCCAGGGCCCCGGGGGCGGGAATGGCGGCCGGGTCGCATACGTTCACCTGGCGTGCGGCAACGCACGCCCCGGTCCCGTGTGACGTACCAGACGCGTGGGTGGCCGTCCGGGCGTGACGGGATTTGCCGGGACCGAAGAGACAGAGGAGCGCGAAGACATGCCGGGCACTGTGACGATGTACAGCACCACCTGGTGCGGCTACTGCCGTCGGCTGAAGGGGCAGATGGACCGCGAGGGCATCGCCTACACCGAGATCAACATCGAGCAGGACCCGGAGTCGGCCGCCTTCGTCGAGAAGGCGAATGGCGGAAACCAGACGGTCCCGACCGTGCTGGTGGTTCCCGAGAACGGCGGCACGGACGTCGTGATGACGAACCCGAGCCTGGCTCAGGTGAAGCAGGCCCTCGGGGCCTGACCCACCCGGGCACACCGCCCCCTCCGGTCGACGCACCGGTGGGGGCGGTGTCGTGTCCGGCCCGTTCAGGCGCCCGCGCGCACCGGCTTCGGGAGCGGCTTGCCGTACCAGAGCTCGATCAGCCGTGCGGCGATCGAGATGCCGAACGGGGGCAGGATCTCGCCCGACTCGAAGGCGGTGGTCAGCTCCTCGCGGGAGAACCAGCGCGCCTCCTCGATCTCCTCGCCGTCCACGTTGATGTCGAACGTCGAGGCGCGCGCCATGAAGCCCAGCATCAGGCTGGACGGGAACGGCCAGGGCTGGCTGGCGACGTACTCGACCTCGCCGACCGTGATGCCGGCCTCCTCGAAGACCTCGCGGGCCACGGACTGCTCGATCGACTCGCCCGGCTCCACGAACCCGGCGAGTGTGGAGAAGCGCCCCTCGGGCCAGTGCACCTGGCGGCCGAGCAGGGCCCGGTCCTGGTCGTCGGTGACGAGCATGATGACCGCCGGGTCGGTGCGCGGGTAGTGCTCGGCGCCGCACGCCGGGCAGCGGCGGATGTGGCCGGCCGCCGCGATCACCGTGCGCTCGCCGCACCGGGAGCAGAAGCGGTGCAGCCGCTGCCAGTTCTCCAGGGCCACCGCGTGCACCATCAGGGCGGCGTCGCGCGGGCCGAGCAGCAGGCCCGCCTCGCGCAGTCCCGCCGGGCGGGCCGACTGGTCCATGCGGCCCGGCAGGGTGTCCTTCTGGAGGGCGAAGTAGCTGACCCCGTCCGCGTCGGTGCCGAGGAAGTAGCGGTGGGTCTCGGTGACGGGGGCCTCGAAGGCGGGCGTCATCACGAGTTCGGTGCCGTCGTCGGTGTCGTCGATCAGCACCTGGCCCCCGGAGACGACGAAGACCCGGGTCGTCGGGTGGCTCCACGCGGCGGACAGCCACGCCTCGTCGAGGCGGTGGTGCGCCGCGCGGTCGATGCCGCTCGGCGCGGTCAGACCGATGGGCCGGTCTGCGGTGGCGTTGTCGAAGGTGCTCACAGGTGCTTCCTACTCCCCCGGGATGGATCGGGCGTTCAGAGAATTCAGCGGAGGGCGGCCGCCAGGTCGCTCCAGAGATGGGCGGCGGTCTCGACTCCCTTGAACAGAAGGTCCAGCTCGACCTTCTCGTCGGGGGCGTGCCAGCCGTCGGACGGTACGGAGATGCCGAGGAAGAGGACCGGCGCGCCGAGCACGTCCTGGAGGTCGGCGGCGGGCCCCGATCCCCCTTCGCGGGTGAAGAGGACCTTCTGGCCGAACGCCCGGCCCATGGCGCGGGCCACGGCCTGGAGCGCCGGGTGGTCCAGGGGCGTCAGGCAGGGCCGGGTGGCGGGAAGGAAGGTGATCCGGTGGCTGATCCCGGCCGGGACACGGGCCTCGGCCCAGGTCCGTACGGCCTTCTCGATGTGGTCCGGGTCCTGGCCCGCCACCAGCCGGAAGCTGATCTTCACGCGCGCTGACGCGGGGATGATCGTCTTGCTGCCGGCGCCCTGGTAGCCGCCGCCGATGCCGTTGACCTCGGCGGTCGGGCGGGCCCAGATCCGCTCCAGCGTCGAATACCCGGCCTCTCCGGAGGCGGCCCGGGACTTGGCGGTGTGCAGCCAGTCGGCCTCGTCGAAGGGCAGCTCGGCGAAGAGCGCGCGTTCGGTGGCGGTGAGCTCGGCCACGCCGTCGTAGAAGCCGGGGACCGCGACCTTCCCGTCCGCGTCGTGCAGGGCGGCGACGAGGCGGGCGATCTCGGTGGCCGGGTTGGGGACGGCGCCGCCGAAGGAGCCGGAGTGGATGTCCTGCCCGGGTCCGTGGAACTCGATCTCGCACTCGGCGAGGCCGCGCATCCCGGTGCACACGGTCGGCGTGGTCTCGTTCCACATGCCGGTGTCCGAGACGATCACCGCGTCGGCGGCGAGGCGGCCGGCACGGCGCTCGACCAGGTCGCGGAAGTGCGGGGAGCCGGACTCCTCCTCGCCCTCCACGATCAGCTTGAGGTGCACGGCGGGGGTGGTGCGGCCGGTGGCGGCGAGGTGGGCCCGGACGCCGAGGGTGTGGAAGAACACCTGCCCCTTGTCGTCGGCCGCGCCGCGTCCGTACATCCGGCCGTCGCGGATCACCGGCTCGAACGGCTCGCTGCTCCAGCCGTCCTCGCGGGCGGCGGGCTGGACGTCGTGGTGTCCGTACACCAGGACCGTGGGCGCCGCCGGGTCGTCGGAGGGCCACTCGGCGAAGACGGCGGGTGCGCCGTCGGTCTCCCAGACCTCGGTGACCGGGAATCCGGTCTCCTTCAGCTTGGCCGACAGCCACTCGGCGCTGCGCCGTACGTCGCCCCCGTGCTCCGGCTGAGCGGACACGGAGGGGATGCGCAGCCACTCGGCGAGATCGTCGAGGAAGGCCGCGCGGTGCTGCTCGGTGTACGTGCGGACGGCGCTGTCCGGGGTGTCGCTCATGGCCTTCAGCCTATCCGTCCGCCGGAGGTGGCTCGTCCAGGAGGATGCGCTCCAGCTCCCGGCGGCCCGGCAGCGAGGCCGGGCGGACGGCCTCGCCGCTGCGGACGAAGAGGAAGGTGGCCGTGACGTCGGTGAGCGGCAGTCCGTGCAGCTCGGCCCAGGCCAGCCGGTAGACGGCGAGCTGGAGCGGGTCGGCGGTGTGGGTGCGGCCGGTCTTCCAGTCCACGATCTCGTACGTGTCCCCCGTGCGGTACACGGCGTCGATACGGCCCCGGATGATCCGGCCGGCCAGGGTGATCTGGAACGGCGTCTCCACCCGGTACGGGGTGCGGCGGGCGTACGGGGTGCGCTCGAAGGCTTCCTTCAGGTCGGCGAGGTCGCGCTCGTCGGCGATGTCGGTGTCGCCGTCGTCGCCGCCGGGCAGTTCGTCGGGGCCGAGCATGGGCAGCGGCAGCTCCTCGAACCGGGACTCCACCCAGGCGTGGAAGCGGGTGCCCCGGCGGGCGGCGGGCTGCGGCGGGCGGGGCATGGGCCGGGCCAGCTCCCGGGCGAAGGCGTCCGGGTCGTCGGCGAGGCGCAGCAGCTGGGTGGCGGAGAGCGAGGCGGGGACGAGGACGTCGCGCACGGTGGCGCGGGCCCGGCGCAGCTCCCCGGCCAGCGCGTCGAGGTCCCGGTCCCAGGAGGCGAGGGTGCGCGTCTCCTCGGGGGTGAGGCGGGCGGGTGTGCGGGGGGCCGGGACGTCCGGCGCGTCGGCCGGGACGTCCGGGGGCTCCGGCCGGGACAGCAGCTCCATCACGGTGCCGGCGGCGGCCCTGCGGCGGGCCAGGGCGGTGTCGTCCAGCGGGAGCGGCCAGGCGTGGTCGGCGGACGCCTCGGGCAGGGCCGGGTTCTCGTCGGTCTCCGCCGGGGCGTCGGCCCACACCTCGATCTCGCCGTACCCGGCGGCGCAGTGCTCGTACAGCGCGTGCAGGAAGGGGGACGGGCCGCGCGGCTTCTTCTGGGTGGGGCCCCACCAGTGGCCGGAGCCGAGCAGCAGCGTGCGGGGGCGCGTGAAGGTGACGTAGCCGAGGCGCAGCTCCTCCGTGTGCTGGTGCTCCTTCATCTCCTCCTTGAAGCCCTTGAGGCCCTTGGCGTCGTAGCCGCGGAGGGCGGGCAGGGTGGCGGTGTCACCGCGCAGGGCGTGTGGGAGGACCTTGGCCTGGGAGGTCCAGGCGTCCCGCGACTGGCCGCTGGGGAACTGGCCGGTGACCAGTCCGGGCACGGCGACGACGTCCCACTCCAGGCCCTTGGACTTGTGGGCGGTGAGGACCTTGACGGTGTTCTCGCCGCCGGGCAGCGCGTTGTCCAGGCCCTTCTCGTACTGGACGGCGGTGCGCAGGAAGCCGAGGAAGGCGAGGAGCGTGGCCTCGCCGTCGACGGCGGCGAAGCGGGCGGCGACGTCGAGGAAGTTGCCCAGGGTCTCGCGGCGGCGGGCGGCCAGGGCCTGCGGGGAGGCGGAGAGCTCGACCTCCAGGCCGGTGGTGGCGAGGACGCGGTGCAGGACGTCCATCAGGGGATCGGCGAGCGAGCGGCGCAGGTCGCGCAGTTCGGCGGCGAGGCGGGCGAAGCGGACGCGGGCCTCGGCGGAGAACGGCAGCCGGTCGTCCTCCTCGCCGCCCGCGTCCAGGAAGGTGTCGAGGGCGTCGGCGAGGGAGATCACCTCGGCCGGGTCGATCCCCTCGACGGCTTCGGCGAGCCTGCGGTCGGGGTCGTGGTCGTCGTCGCCGTGGGCGGCGCGGTGCACCAGGAGGCGGGCCCGGCGGCCGAGCAGGGCCAGGTCGCGGGGGCCGATCCGCCAGCGGGGGCCGGTGAGGAGGCGGACGAGGGAGGCGTTGGCGCCCGGGTCCTGGAGGACTTCGCAGACGGCCACGAGGTCCGCGACCTCGGGGAGGTGGAGCAGCCCGGAGAGGCCGACGACCTCGACCGGGATGTCGCGGGCGACCAGCGCGGCCTGGATCTCCGGGAAGTCACCGGCGGTGCGGCACAGGACGGCGATCTCGCCGGGCGCCTTGCCGGTGCGCACGAGGTGGGCGATCGAGTCCGCGAGCCAGGCGATCTCCTCGGTGTGCGTGGGCAGCAGGGCGCAGCGGACGAGGCCGTCGCGCTCGGCGCCGGGGGCGGGGCGCAGCGCCTCGACGCCCTCGTGCATGGCGCGCAGGGGCGCGGCGAGCCCGTTGGCGAGGTGGAGGAGGCGCCCGCCGCTGCGGCGGTTCTCGCTGAGGGCGTAGCGGGTGGCGGGGGTGCCGTCGGCGTGCGGGAAGTGGTCCGGGAAGTCGTCCAGGTTGGCGACGGAGGCGCCGCGCCAGCCGTAGATGGCCTGGCAGGGGTCGCCGACGGCGGTGACGGCGTGCCCGGTCGGCTCACCGGTGCCGGGGCCGCTGCCGAAGAGCGCGGAGAGCAGGAGGCGCTGGGCGACGGAGGTGTCCTGGTATTCGTCGAGCAGGACGACCCGGTATTCGTCGCGGAGGATCGCGCCGACCTCGGGGCGGGTGAGGGCCAGCTCGGCGGAGAGGGCGATCTGGTCGCCGAAGTCGAGGAGGTCGCGGCTCCGCTTCGCGTCGCGGTAGCGCCGGGTCAGCGCGAGCAGTTCGCGGCGGGCCTCGGCGGTCGCGGGGATCCTGCGGAGCTCTTCGTTGCTGAGCTTCGCGGTCTCCAGCGCGCTCAGCAGTTCGGTGTCGTACGCGTCGAGCTGTTCGGGGCGTACGAGGTGTTCGGCCAGCTCGGCGTCGAGGGCCAGCAGGTCACTGACCAGGGTGGGGAAGGACCTGGTCAGGGCGGGGTAGGGGCCGGGGGCCTCGCGCAGCACGCGGGCGGCGAGCTGGTAGCGGGTGGCGTCGGCGAGGAGGCGGGTGCCCGGTTCGAGTCCGATGCGCAGTCCGTGCTCGGTCAGCAGCCGCCCCGCGAAGGCGTGGTAGGTGGAGATGCCGGGTTCGCCCGGGGGGTTGTCCGGGTCGATCACGTCCGGATCGGTGATGCCCGCGGCGACGAGTGCCTTGCGTACGCGCTCGGCGAGCTCACCGGCCGCCTTGTTGGTGAAGGTGAGCCCGAGGACCTGCTCGGGGGCGACCTGGCCGGTGCCGACCAGCCAGACCACGCGGGCGGCCATCACCGTGGTCTTGCCCGACCCGGCTCCGGCCACGATCACCTGCGGGGCGGGCGGCGCGGTGATGCAGGCCGTCTGCTCCGGGGTGAAGGGGATGCCCAGCAGCTCCTTGAGCTGCTCGGGATCGGTGAGGCGCGGGGACACTCCACAGAGGCTAACCGGCGCCACCGACAAGCGGTGACGTCGCGACGGCGGCTGTGGTCACCGCCTCCCGGTGGCGCTCGTCACACCCGAGCGGGTCTAAATTGTCTGCTTGTCGCACCAACAGCCTTACGAGGACGGTCATATGAGCGCCGACGCACCAGCCCCCGACGCCGCCGAGCTGAGGAAGCGCATCGACACGACGAAGGCGCACCCCGCGCGGGTCTACGACGTCTTCCTCGGCGGCAAGGACAACTACCCGGCCGACCGCGAGGCCGCGGCCATGGCGCTGGCCGCCAATCCGCGCGGCTACCTCACCGTGCGGCACAACCGGGACTTCATGCGGCGGGCGGTGACCCTCGCCGCGAACGACGGCATCCGGCAGTTCCTGGACGTCGGCACCGGACTGCCGACGCAGGCGAACGTGCACCAGATCGCCCAGGCCGTCGCGCCCGAGTCGCGCGTGGTCTACGTGGACAACGACCCGGTGGTCCTGGTCCACGCACAGGCCCTCCTCACCAGCGGTCCCGAAGGCCGCACCGACTACATCGAGGCGGATCTGCGCGACCCCGGCCCCATCCTGGAGGCCGCCCGCCGCACGCTGGACCTCGACCGCCCGGTCGCCCTGGTCCTCGCGGCCGTGACCCACTTCATCGAGGACGAGACGGCCTACCCGGTCGTGAAGCGGCTGATGGACGCGCTCGTCCCCGGCAGCTTCCTCGTCCTGAGCAATGTCGGCTCGGACCTCAATCCGGAGCAGGTCGGCAGCATCACCAAGGGGTTCAAGGAGCGCGGCTTCGCCATGGTGCGCCGGTCGTACGCCCAGATGGAACGGTTCGTCACCGACAACGGCCTGGAACTCCTCGACCCCGGCATCGTCCCCGTGCACCGCTGGCGCCCCGAGCGGGTCGTCGACCTGCCGGAGGCCCACAACCCGGACCCCGACTTCGTGGCGGGCCTGGACGAGCTGGACCGTACGCGCTACCAGGACATCAACGACGTCACGGACGCCGACGTCAGCGTCTACGGCCTGGTGGCCCGCAAGCACTGATCCCCGGGGCTACTCCAGGACGTGCCGGCCCTCCGGCTGCGCGCTGCACGACGCCCTGAACGAGCAGTGGCCGCAGTGCTGGCCGGTCGTCGGCGTGAACCGCTCGTCCAGGACCCGGCCCGCGGCGGTCGCCAGCAGGTCGGAGACCCACTCCCCGTCCGGCGGCGCCTGCGCCTGCACCTTGGGCACGGCGTCGCCGCCCTCCTTCTTGGGGGCCGCCTGACGCAGTTGTACGAGTTCGGCGCCGCCCGGCTCCGGCCGCGTACCCCCGAAGGCGTCGTCGACCGCGCCTTCCCGTACCGCCAGCTGGTAGACGGCGAGCTGGGGGTGACGGTGGACCTCGTCCTTCGTCGGGGACTGCTTGCCGGTCTTGAAGTCGACCACGTAGGCCCGGCCCTCGGCGTCCCGTTCGACGCGGTCCATGGAGCCCCGGATGCGCACCTCGTACTCCCCCGCCTCCAGCGTCACGTCGAAGTCGTGCTCACTGGCGACGGGGGTGCGGCCTGCCCGGTCCATGACGTGCCAGCGCAGGAAGCGTTCGAGGGCGGCGCGGGCCTGCTCCTTCTCCTGGCGCGACTTCCAGGGGGCGTCGAAGACGAGACCGTCCCAGACCGAGTCGAGCCGTTCCATGAGGACGGCCAGGTCGGCGGGCGTACGGCCGGAGGCCACCTCGTCGGCCAGGACGTGGACGACGTTCCCGAAGCCCTGGGCGGCGGTCGCGGGCGCGTCGGCCTTCACCTCGCGGCCCAGGAACCACTGGAGGGCGCAGGTGTGGGCGAGCTGGTCGAGCGCGCTGCCGGAGAGGGTGACGGGCTGGTCCCGGTCGCGCAGCGGCACGGCCGAGCGGGTCGGCTCGTACAGGCCCCACCAGCGGTACGGGTGCGCGGCCGGTACGAGCGGCTGGCCGTCGTCGTCGGTGAGCGCCGCGAGGCGGGCGAGGCGGCGGGCGGCCTCCTCGCGCAGCGCGTCGGAGGCGGCCGGGTCGACGGTGGTGGCGCGCAGCTCGGCGACGAGCGCGGCGACGGACAGCGGGCGGCGCGGGCGGCCGGTGACGTCCCGGGGTTCGACGCCCAGCTCGGCGAGGAAGCGGGAGGGCTGGTCGCCGTCGTCGGCGGGGGCCTTGACCGCCGTGACGACCAGGCGGTCGCGGGCGCGGGTCGCCGCCACGTAGAACAGCCGCCGCTCCTCCGCGAGGAGGGCGCCGGGCGTCAGCGGTTCGGCGAGTCCGTCGCGGCCGATCCGGTCCGCTTCGAGGAGCGAGCCCCGGCGGCGCAGGCTCGGCCAGAGCCCTTCCTGGACGCCCGCGACGACGACGAGGCGCCACTCCAGGCCCTTGGAGCGGTGGGCGGTCATCAGCCGGACGGCGTCGGGGCGGACCGCGCGGCGGGAGAGGGTGTCGGCCGCGATGTCCTGGGCGTCGACCTCCTCCAGGAAGTTGAGCGCGCCCCGGCCGCCGGTGCGTTCCTCCGCGCGGGCGGCGGTCTCGAACAGCGCGCACACCGCGTCGAGGTCGCGGTCCGCGTTGCGCCCCGCGGTTCCCCCGCGCAGGGCCGCCCGCTCCAGCCGGCCCGGCCACGGGGTGCCGGACCACAGCGCCCACAGGGCCTCCTCGGCGGTGCCGCCCGCCTCCAGGAGCTCGCGGGCGGTGCGCAGGAGCGTGCCGAGCCGCTGGGCGCCCCGGGCGTACGACGGGTCGTGCGTCACCAGGCGCTCCGGCTCGGCGAGCGCCCGGGCCAGCAGTTCACCGGAGGGCGCGGGCACCTTGTTGCCGGCGGCGCGCTCCTCGTCCCGCAGGGCGCGGCCGAGGCGGCGCAGGTCGGCGGCGTCCATCGCGCCGAGGGGCGAGGCGAGCAGGGTCAGCGCGGTCTCGGTGCCGAGCCAGGGCGCCGCCCCGTCTTCCGGTGCCGTGCCCCGCACCGCCGCCTCCGCCACCGAGCGCAGCGCCGTCAGCAGCGGGCCCACCGCCGGTTCGTGGCGCAGGGCGAGGTCGTCGCCGTCGACCTCCAGGGGGACGCCCGCCGAGGTCAGGGCCCGGCGCAGGGAGGGCAGCGTGCGCCCGCCGGCCCGGACGAGCACCGCCATCTCCGACCACGGGACCCCGTCCTCCAGGTGCGCCCGGCGCAGCAGGTCCGCGATGTTCTCCAGCTCCGTGGAGGCGGTCGGGTAGGTGTACGCCTCGACGCTGCCGCCCTCGCGGACCGCGCCCAGTTCGCGGTGCGCGCGGACCTTCGCCGACGGCAGCCGGGTGAGCGGCATCCGCCGGGTGAGCAGCCGGGTGGCGGCGAGCAGCCGGTCGCCGGAGCGGCGCGAGGTGGTGAGGACGCCGACCGGGGCCGGGGCGCCGTCGGCGCGCCGGAACATCTCCGGGAAGTCGAGGATGCCGTTGACGTCGGCGCCCCGGAACGCGTAGATCGACTGGTCCGGGTCACCGAAGGCGATCAGGTCGCGCCCGCCGCCGCCCCCCGGGGCGCTCCCCCGGTTGCCGGCCAGCGCGTGCAGCAGCCGTACCTGGGCGGGGTCCGTGTCCTGGTACTCGTCCACGAGGACCGCGTCGTACGCCCCGGCCAGCTGGGCCGACACCTCGGGGCGCTCCGCGAGCAGCACCGCGCGGTGCACCAGCTCCGCGTAGTCCAGCACGCCCTGGGCGTCGAGCACGTCGAGGTATTCGGCGAGGAAGCGGGCGGCGGCGCCCCAGTCGGGCCGGCCGGTGCGCCGGGCGAAGGCGGCGAGGGCGTCCGGGCCGAGGCCCAGTTCACGGCTGCGGGCGAGCACCGCGCGCACCTCGTCGGCGAAGCCGCGCGTGGTCAGGCAGGCGCGCAGCTCGTCGGGCCAGCTGATGTGCGGGCGCCCCTCCTTCTCCAGTTCGAGCTGGCCGGCCAGGAGGTCGCGGACGGTCACGTCCTGCTCGGGCCCGGACAGCAGTCGCAGCGGGTTGGCGAAGAGGTCGGCGTCCTGGTGGGCGCGGACCAGGGCGTAGCAGAAGGAGTGGAAGGTGGTGGCCTGCGGCCCCCGGGCGGCGCCGAGCCGGGCGGCCATCCGGTCCCGCAGTTCGACGGCGGCCTTGCGGCTGAAGGTGAGGACCAGGAGGCGCGCCGGGTCGGCGCCCCGGGCGATGCGCGCGGCGACGGCTTCGACGAGCGTCGTCGTCTTGCCCGTACCGGGCCCGGCGAGGACCAGGAGCGGACCGCCGGGGTGGTCAACCACCGCGCGCTGTGCCGCGTCCAGGAGAGGGGGCTCCACCGAACCCGGCAGGGTGCGCACCAGCCGGTACGGACCCGTGGTCCCCGGCCGTGCGTGACGGTGAGGACTGTGCCGGGTGGTGGAGGAGGTGCTCACGTGGGTTCGCCGGTCCTGGTGGGTGTACGGGTGAGGCAGCGGCGTCCGCCGCGAACTGAAGACGCTACTCCGGCGCGCCCCCCGAATGCGGCGGGACGGCTGCGGGGATCGTCACGTTCTTCCGGCCGCGCCCCGCGCGCACCGTACGGACGCGGATCCGCCCGATCCGCCGCCCCATGGCCGAAGCTGTCAGGTGTGAGTTCCCCCACCGCCGCCGCCCGTCACGCCGTCCCATCGCGCGCGCCGCATGTCCAGGCGCGGGAGGTGGCCCTCCGCGCTCGCCGGGGCCTCGCGCAGCGGGGTGTCCTCCGCCCGGTAGTGGTCCAGGGCGCGCAGCTCGTGGCCGGGCAGCAGCCTGCCGTCGGAGCGCACCACGCGCCACCACGGCACCGCGCTCCCGTACAGCGCCATGACCCGGCCGACCTGGCGCGGGCCGCCCTCGTCCAGCCACTCCGCGACGTCGCCGTAGGTCATGACGCGGCCGGGCGGAATCAGGTCGGCGACGTCGAGCACGCGCTCCGCGTACTCCGGCAGCGCGTCGCCCGTGGGGTGTTCGCTCATCCGACCCATCCTGCCGCACACCACCGACAGCGCGGGCCTCGCGGGCCGGCCCGTGTCCGTGCGCACACGCAGCGTGCGCACGGCGGGAAAGGAGCGTATGTTGCGCATCGCACGCCCCCGCATCGCACCCTGATGCCCCCTTGCGTCCATCGGCCGTGCCACCATCATGCGGGCGGTGACCGGTGATACGAGAACACGAAGACCAATCAGAGGCGACGAAGGAGCAGGGCGTGCAGCCACCGAAGGCGGCCGACGACGCCTCCGATGCGGAGCCGCGTCCGGACAGGGCCCGGGAGCCGGGCACGGACGCGGAGGCCCCTGCCGGATCGACCCTCGTCGGCTCCGACGGGTCGCAGGCCGAGCGCGTCTCCGGTGACGAACCGCTGCTGCCCGCCCGTGTGCACCGCCCCTCCGACCTGCTGCGCCTGCTCATCGGGGTGCTGGCGGTCATCGTGCTGTTCTCCGTCGCCGCCTTCGCCCACGGCACGACCACGGGCCTCGAAGAGGACATCAACAAGGGCACGGGCCAGGCCCCCGACCTGCTGATCAAGCTCGCCGGACTGGTCTCCAGCATCGCCGTGCTGCTCGTCCCGGTCGCCTTCGCCATCGAGCGGCTGATCAAACGCGACGGGCTCCGGATCGCCGACGGGGTGCTGGCCGCGGTGCTGGCGCACGGGGTGACGCTCGCCGCGGACCTGTGGGTCGCCAAGTCCGCCTCCGGCACCATCCGGGACGCGCTGACCCAGCCGCAGCCCGGCGACGCGCTCACCGATCCGGTGCACGGCTACCTCGCCCCCGTGATCGCGTACATGACCGCGGTGGGCATGGCGAGACGGCCGCGCTGGCGGGTCGTGCTGTGGGTGGTGCTGCTGCTCGACGCCTTCGCGATGCTGGTCGGCGGCTACACGACCCCGTTCTCCATCGTGCTCACGGTGCTGATCGGCTGGACGGTCGCGTACGGCACGCTGTACACGGTCGGCTCACCGAACGTCCGCCCGACGGGCCAGCACCTGATGGCCGGTCTGCGGCACGTCGGCTTCCGGCCGGTCACCGCGATGCGCGCCGAGGAGGCTCCCGACTCCGGCGACCAGAGCGACCGGGGGCGCCGCTATCTGGTGTCCCTGGAGGACGGGCCACCGCTCGACGTGACCGTCGTGGACCGCGAGCAGCAGGCCCAGGGGTTCTTCTACCGGGTGTGGCGCAGGCTCACCCTGCGCGGCATCACCCAGCGGCGGTCCATCCAGTCGCTGCGCCAGGCGCTGGAGCAGGAGGCGCTGCTCGCGTACGCGGCGATCGCCGCCGGCGCCAACGCGCCCAAGCTCATCGCCACGTCCGAGCTCGGACCGGACGCCGTGATGCTGGTCTACGAGCACATCGGCGGGCGGTCCCTGGACGCCCTGGCGGACACCGAGATCACCGACGATCTGGTGCGCGGGGCGTGGGAGCAGGTCAAGGCCCTCCAGTCGCGCCGGATCGCGCACCGCAGACTCACGGGCGACGCCATACTGGTGGATCGTTTCGGCAAGGTGTTCGTCACCGACCTGCGCGGCGGCGAGATCGCGGCCGGCGACCTGGTCCTGCGGATGGACGTCGCGCAGCTGCTCACCACCACCGGGCTGCGGGTGGGCCCGGAGCGGGCCGTGGCCGCCGCGCTCGCCGTGCTCGGCCCCGACGCGGTCGCCGACTGCCTGCCCCTCCTCCAGCCGATCGCGCTCAGCCGCTCCACCCGGGCGCAGCTGCGCCGGCTCGCCCGGGAACGCTCGCAGCGCGAGCGCGAGGCCGTTCTCGAAGCGTCGGACGCGGCCAAGCGCGCCCGGGCCGAGGACGCGGAGCTGTCCAGGAGCGGGGACCGCAGGAACGCCCGCAAGTCGCTGCGCACCGAGAAGCAGGCCGAGAAGCGGGCCATGGACGACGCCCTCGAAGAGGTGCGCGAGGAGGACCTGCTCTCCCAGATGCGCCGGGAGGTCCTGCTGATCCGGCCGCAGGCGCCGGTCGAGCCCGTCCGCCTGGAACGCATCAAGCCGCGCACCCTGATCAGCTTCATCGCCGGTGCCATCGCCGCGTACTTCCTGATCTCTCAGGTCACCGAGGCCGACTTCGGGGCGGTCGTGGAGCAGGCGGAATGGGGCTGGGTGGCCGCCGCGCTCGGCTTCTCGGCGCTGAGTTACGTGGCCGCCGCGATGAGCCTGCTGGGCTTCGTGCCCGAGCGGGTGTCGTTCGGGCGGACCGTCCTCGCGCAGGTCGCCGGATCGTTCGTGAAGATCGTGGCGCCGGCGGCGGTCGGCGGGGTGGCGCTGAACACCCGGTTCCTCCAGCGCTCCGGGGTGCGGCCCGGCCTCGCGGTGGCCAGCGTCGGCGCCTCCCAGCTCTTCGGCCTGGGCTGCCACATCCTGCTGCTGGGCGCCTTCGGCTATCTGACCGGCACCGAGAAGACGCCGTCCTCGCTCACTCCGTCCAGGACCGTGATCGCCGGGCTGCTGACGGTCGCCGTGCTGGTCCTCGTGGTCACCGCCATCCCGTTCCTGCGGAAGTTCGTGGTGACCCGGGTCCGGTCGCTGTTCGCCGGGGTCGTCCCCCGCATGCTCGACGTGGTGCAGCGTCCGCAGAAGCTGCTCACCGGGATCGGCGGGATGCTGCTGCTGACCGGTGTCTTCGTGATGTGTCTGGACGCCTCGGTCCGGGCCTTCAGCGGACCGGACACCCCGCACCTCAGCTACGCGAGCATCGCGGTCGTCTTCCTCGCCGGCAACGCGCTCGGCTCGGCGGCGCCGACGCCGGGCGGCATGGGTGCCGTCGAGGGCGCGCTGACGCTGGGTCTGATCGCGGTCGGGCTGCCGAAGGAGGTCGCCGCCCCGGCCGTGCTGCTGTTCCGGCTGATGACCCTGTGGCTGCCGGTCCTTCCCGGCTGGCTGTGCTTCAACCACCTCACGCGCAAGGGGCAGCTCTGAAGGCGCCCGGACGCTGACGGGGGGCCACGTGCCCTAGGTGCACGGGCCACCCACTTGGACCGGCACCCCGTGCGCGGGCTCCGGTGCCACCGCAGCATGGAGCGATGAGGACCTCCCCTGCCCTGCGCGCCGCGGCCCTCGCCGCCACCGTGACCGTGCTGCTCCCCCTCGCCGGCTGTGCGGACGGCGGTGAGCGGGAACCCGCCGGCCCGACGAGCCAGGGCCGCGCGGCGAACGCCGCCACCGGCAGCCCGTCGTCCGGCCTCGCCTCCCAGAAGCTGAGCTGGAAGAAGTGCCCCGCGCCCTCCCAGGCCCAGGGCGGCGGAAACCCGCCTTCCCCGCTGCCCGGCGGGGCGAACTGGGAGTGCGCCTCCATGAAGGCCCCCCTCGATTACGCGAAGCCGGACGGCGCCACCATCGAGCTGGCGCTCATCCGTGCGAAGGCGATCAGCCCGAAGAAGCGGATCGGCTCGCTCATCTTCAACTTCGGCGGCCCCGGCGGCTCGGGCGTCGCCACCCTGCCCGCATTCGGTACGGCGTACGACAAGCTGCGCGCGCGGTACGACCTGGTGAGCTTCGACCCGCGCGGAGTGGGGAACAGCGACGGCGTCGAGTGCGAGACCGACAAACAGCTGGACGCCCGCTACCAGGAGGACGGCACCCCGGACGACGCGGCGGAGGAGAAGGCGTTCGTCCAGGACACCAAGAGGTTCGCCGCCGCCTGCGAGAACCGGTCCGGTGAGCAGCTTCCGTACGTCGGCACCACCAACGCCGCCCGCGATATGGACCTGATGCGCCAGGTGCTCGGCGACGACAAGCTGTACTACTTCGGCATCTCGTACGGCACCGAGCTGGGCGGCGTCTACGCGCACCTGTTCCCCGAGAAGGTCGGCCGGGCGGTCCTGGACGCGGTGGTCGACCCCACCGAGGACGCCGAGCAGTCCTCGCTGAGCCAGGCCAAGGGCTTCCAGCTCGCCCTGGACAACTTCACGAAGGACTGCGCGGACCGCGGTGACGCCTGCAAGCTGCCCGGGTCCGACGCCGGGGAGATCGAGAAGGGCATCTCCTCCCTGCTGGACCAGCTGGAGAAGAAGCCCATCACGGGCATCGGCGCCCGCAAGCTGACCGAGACCCAGGCGACCACCGGCATCGCGGCGGCCCTCTACTCCAAGGAGACCTGGCCGCTGCTGGAACAGGGTGTGGACGAGGCCGACGGCGGGAACGGCTCCCTGCTCCTGGCGCTCGCCGACTCCCTCAACGGCCGCTCCGACGACGGGCGGTACGACAACTCCGCCGCCGCCTACTCCGCGATCAGCTGCGCCGACTCGCGCGAGCGGTTCACGCTGGAGCAGACGAAGGCGAAGCTCCCCGAATTCCGCGACGCCTCGCCGGTCTTCGGCGACTACCTGGGCTGGGGCCTCATGGGCTGCACCGACTGGCCGGTCAAGGGCACCTGGAAGACCCCCGACGTCAGCGCCCCCGGCTCCGCCCCCGTCCTGGTCATCGGCAACACCGGCGACCCGGCGACCCCGTACGAGGGCGCCAAGGCGATGGCCGAGGAGCTGGGCGAGGGCGTCGGTGTGGAGATGACGTACAAGGGCCAGGGGCACGGCGCGTACAACAGCGGGGACACCTGCGTGCAGAAGGCGGTCGGCGGCTACCTGCTCGACGGCAAGGTCCCGGAGGCCGGCACGGTCTGCGGCTGAGCCCTGCGAGGCGCCCCCTACGATGGGCGAACTGCCGTACGGGCAGCGCTCGACGGGGAGGTAACGCACACGTGGTCGCACACGCACGGGCCGGATCACTGGCCGCCGCCGCACTGCTGCTGACGGGGGTGCTCGCGGGCTGCGAGGACGGTACGGACGACAAGCCGGGCCGGCGCGCGGACGGCTCCACCGCCTCGTCGCCCGGCCCGCTCGCCTCGCAGCACCTGGACTGGACCCGTTGCGAGGCTCCCGAGGACGGTGAGGCGCCGGGCTCCGAGTGGCGCTGCGCGACCGTGCAGGTTCCGCTGGACTACGCGAAGTCGAAGGGCGGCACGATCGGCATCGCCCTGATCCGCAAGGAGGCCACGGACACGTCCAAGCGCCTGGGCTCGATGCTCTTCAACTTCGGTGGACCGGGCGGCTCCGGCGTCTCGATACTGCCGCGCGCCGCCGCCGGGTACGCCACTCTCAACTCCCGCTACGACCTGGTGGGCTTCGACCCGCGCGGGGTGGCGCGGAGCGCCGGGGTGCGGTGCCGCGACGACAAGGCGCAGGAGAAGGCGTACCGGAATGTGGACATGACGCCGGACACGGCGGCCGAGGAGACGGCCTTCATGGCGGACGGCGCCGACTTCGGGGCCGGCTGCGCACGCCTGTCCGGCAAGGTCCTCCCGTACGTCGGCACGACGAACGCCGCCCGCGACATGGACCTGATCCGCCAGGTCCTCGGGGACGAGAAGCTGACGTACTTCGGCATGTCGTACGGCACCGAGCTGGGCGGCACGTACGCCCACCTCTTCCCGGCGAAGGTGGGGCGCACGGTCCTCGACGCGGTCGTCGACCCGACCGCGGACGCCACCGGACACGCCCGCAACCAGGCGACCGGCTTCCAGCGGGCGCTGGAGAACTACTTCAAGGACCGCGGCGAGGACCCGGAGGCGGGCACCCGGCGGGTCACGGCGCTGCTGAAGCGGCTCGACGCGGATCCGCTGCCGACCGGCACGGACCGCGAGCTCAACCAGTCGCTGGCGATCACCGGCATCGTGCTCCCCCTCTACTCGAAGGACGACTGGCCCACTCTCACGCGGGCCCTGGAAGAGGCCGAGGACGGCAGCGGCGCCACGCTGCTCCAGCTCGCCGACTCGTACAACGGCCGGGACGAGAACGGCCACTACGACACCCAGAACCACTCGCAGCGGGCCATCTCCTGTGCGGACGGCAAGGCCCGGCCCACGGCGGCCGAGGCGAAGGCGCTGCTGCCCGAGTTCGAGAAGCTGTCCCCCGTCTTCGGCCCGTTCCTGGCCTGGGATACGGCGGGCTGGTGCTCCGGCTGGCCGGTGAAGGGCGAGCACGACGACCCGGAGGCGAGCGCTCCGGGCGCCGGTCCGATCCTGGTCGTCGGGACGACGGGCGACCCGGCCACGCCGTACGAGGGCGCCCGCCGGATGGCGGACGAGCTGGGCGAGGGCGTCGGCGTGCTGCTCTCCAACGAGGGCGAGGGGCACGGCGCGTACGGCGGCAGCAGCTGTGTGACGTCGACCGTGGACTCGTACTTCCTGGACGGGAAGGTCCCGGCGGACGGCAAGACCTGCTCGTAACCACGCCACGAACGCCGAAGGGGCCGGCCCGCGTGATGCGGACCGGCCCCTTCGGAGCGTTCTAGTAGACCGGCTTCTCGGGCTCGATCTGGTTGACCCAGCCGATCACGCCGCCGCCCAGGTGGACCGCGTCGGCGAAGCCCGCCGACTTGAGGACCGCGAGGACTTCCGCACTGCGGACACCCGTCTTGCAGTTCAGGACGATGCGCCTGTCCTGCGGGAGGTCCTGGAGGGCGTTGCCCATCAGGAACTCGTTCTTCGGGACCAGCCGGGAGCCCGGGATCGAGACGATCTCGTACTCGTTCGGCTCGCGGACGTCGATGATCTCGATCTTCTCGTCGGCGTCGATCCACTCCTTGAGCTGCTTCGGAGTGATGGTCGAACCGGCCGCCGCCTCCTGGGCCTCCTCCGACACGACGCCGCAGAACGCCTCGTAGTCGATGAGCTCGGTGACGGTGGGGTTCTCGCCGCAGACCGCGCAGTCGGGGTCCTTGCGCACCTTGACCTGGCGGTACTGCATCTCCAGGGCGTCGTAGATCATCAGCCGGCCGACCAGCGGGTCGCCGATGCCGGCGAGCAGCTTGATGGCCTCGTTGACCTGGATCGAGCCGATGGAGGCGCAGAGCACGCCGAGGACGCCGCCCTCGGCGCAGGACGGAACCATGCCCGGCGGGGGCGGCTCCGGGTAGAGGCAGCGGTAGCAGGGACCGTGCTCGGACCAGAACACGGACGCCTGGCCGTCGAAGCGGTAGATCGAGCCCCAGACGTAGGGCTTGTTCAGCAGGACCGCGGCGTCGTTGACGAGATAGCGGGTGGCGAAGTTGTCCGTGCCGTCCACGATCAGGTCGTACTGGGAGAAGATGTCCATCACGTTCTCGGCTTCCAGCCGCTCTTCGTGAAGGACCACGTTGACCAGGGGGTTGATGCCCTGGACGGTCTCCTTGGCCGACTGGGCCTTGGACTTGCCGATGTCACCCTGGCTGTGGATGACCTGGCGCTGCAGGTTCGACTCGTCTACCTCGTCGAACTCCACGATGCCGAGCGTGCCGACACCGGCGGCGGCCATGTACATCAGGGCCGGCGAACCGAGGCCGCCGGCGCCGACACAGAGCACCTTCGCGTTCTTCAGCCGCTTCTGCCCGTCCATCCCGACATCCGGGATGATCAGGTGGCGGGAGTACCTGCGGACCTCGTCGACGGTGAGCTCAGCAGCTGGCTCGACCAGGGGTGGCAGCGACACAGGAACCTCAACAATGCAGGTGGTCGGTTTCTACGTACTTCGACTACGTACGGTTGTTCTTCCCGTAACACTGCCACGCCCCTCCTCATTCCGAGATACCAGGTCCGATCCGCGAGACGATTTCGTCCCAGTACCTGGGCAGTGCCGCGAATGGATCGCTTTGTCCGCACCCGTTCCCCGGACCGGACCGTCCGCCGCGGTCGGTGAAGAAGATCGTTCCGGCGCCCTGCCAGCGGGCGATGCGCATCGCCTCCTCCAGATGCGTGCGCGGAACACCGTGCACGAAGTGCGCGAAGCGGCCGGGCGGGTAGGCGGCGGTCCACTCCGCCACCTGCGACCAGCGGTAGTCGCTCCACGCGCCCCGGAACGTGACGAGCTGGTCGCCGGTCTCGGCGTACCCGGGATACGGGTGGGTGTCGTGCCCCAGCACGAGGTGGCCGTCGTCCCTCCCGAGGAACGCCCGCAGGGTGCCGGCGAGACGGCGGACGGCGGGGAGTTCGGCTCGGCCGGCCGGGCAGCGGTCGAGGTAGAAGCCGTCCACCCGGTACCAGTCCAGGTAGGACCGCGCGTCGGCGAGCAGTTCCCCGAACGGGCGGGTGCCGTCGGCGAGGTCGAGCTGTCCGAGCAGCCTGCCGCCGGACGCCCGTACGGCGTCGAGCGGGTCCCCTTCGCGCAGCGCGCGGGCGCGGGCGTTGCGGAGCCGTCCGGCCGCCTCCAGGCAGTGCGGGTCGGGCCTGCTGCCGGGGCCGTTGTCGATGTTGAGGACCGCCCAGTGCAGCGGGGTGCCGGGGCGGGTCAGCTCGGCCCACTCGGCGGGGGCGAGCAGCGGGTGGGCGTAGCCGGGGACGCCGAAGCCGATCCGGTCGGCGCCGCTGGTGCGCCGGGCGGTGCCGGTGCTCGTCAGATACGGCACGCCGCCTCCATCCAGATGTCGGCGAGCGACTCCTCCAGGTTGATCCGGGGGCGCCAGCCGAGCCGGTCCCGCGCGGTGCGGACGTCGGCCTGCTGCCAGGCGCCGCAGCCGTCCGGGTACGGGGACGGGGTGGCCGAGAGGTGTTCGATGACCGACTCGGTGGAGGTGCGGGGGGCGCCGATGGGGAGGCGGGCGGGGGGCGTGTCCAGTTCGTGGAGCGCTCCGGCGTATCCGGCGACCTTGGCGAGGACGGCCGCCGCGTCGCGCAGCCGGACGGCCCGGCCGGTGCCGATGTTGACGACGCCCTGGGCGGCGGAGAGCGAGGCGGCGTGCACGGCCCGCGCCACATCGCGTACGTCCACGAAGTCCCGCTGCACGCCGAGGCCGCTGAGCTTGAGTTCGCCGTCCCCCGCCTGCATGGTGCGGCGCATCGCCTCGGCGAGCCGGCCGAGCGGGGAACCGGCCGGGGTGCCGGGGCCGACCGGTGAGAAGACCCGCAGGACCACCGCGTCGAGGCCGGAGCCGAGGACGAGCTCGGTGGCCGCGAGCTTGCTGACGCCGTACGGGCCGCCGGGGCGCGGGATGGCGTCCTCGGCGGTGGAGGACCCGGGCTGGGAGGGCCCGTACTCCGACGCGCAGCCGACCTGGACCAGGCGGGCGGTGCAGCGGCTGCGCCGCATCGCCTCGCAGACGGTGGCGACGGCGACGGTGTTGTGCCGGGTGAGGTCGCGCGCGCCGCCCCGGGTCGCGCCGGCGCAGTTGACGACGACCCCGGGGTGGACGGCGTCCAGGAAGCGGGTGAGCGCTCCGGGGCTGCCGGTGGCGAGGTCGAACCGCACGTCGGCGTCGTCACCGCGGCCGAGTGCCGTGAGGTGGACGGCGGGGTCGGCGAGCAGCCGGTCGGCCACGAACCGGCCGATGAATCCGTTGGCTCCGAGCAGCAGCACCCTCATCGCGCACCGCCCCGGCCTGAGGGCCGACGGCGGGCTGCCGGTGCGGGGGATTGGCGGGTCATGTCGGTGTCTCCTTGAGGGCTGTTCCGTACGTCTCGGTGCGCACGGTTCGGGTGGTGACGGCCCGCGGCGTCGGCTCCGCGGGGGGCTCGGGGGGCCGCCTCAGGGGGCGGCGTGGGCGGATGCCCGGGAGAGGGCGATGACGGCGGTGATCAGCAGGCCGAGCGCGGCGGTGCCGCAGGCCAGTACGGGCACGACCCCGGCGCCCGCCGCCTCGATGAGGGCGTCGACGGGGCGGGCGACCGCGTGCAGCCCGGGCAGCCGCCCGGTCAGGATCAGGGCGGGGGCCGCGGCCTCCATGGCGCAGGCGGCGGCGAGTCCGGTGGCGGCGGGTTCGGGGAAGCCGTGGACGGTCAGGAGCCGGGCCAGCAGGAGCAGGGCCCCGAGGGCGGCGGCCCCGGCCGGTGAACCGCCGGTACCGAATCCCAGGCGGGCCAGGTACAGCAGCACGGCGAGGGCGCAGACGAAGAGCGCGACGACGCCGAACAGCGGAGGGCGCACGCCCGCCCCGAACTCATCCAGCGCCTGGCTGCCGTGCAGCCGGCGGTGCGCGGCCAGGGCGAAGAGGTGCACGCACCAGGCGGCCGGGGCCACCGCGACGGCAAGCCCCAGCAGGGGCGCCGGGGTCGGCGTCCAGGGGCCCTCGGGGCCGCCGCTGATGACCTGGTGGAGCAAGTCGTCGCCGTACAGGACGTAACCGAGCAGCCAGCAGGCGCAGAGCGCGGCGGTGCCGGAGGACCCTGCACCGTGCCGGGCGCTGAGCGGGCCGGTGCGCAGGGCGAGGGCGAGGCCGGTGAGCGAGAGGAGGGCCCCGGCGGAGCCGATGGCGAGCCGGGCGTCGCCGCCGAGCACCCCGTCGGTCAGCCCGAGCACGACGAGCGTCGCCAGGCAGGCAGCGCCGGGCAGCAGGGCGCGCAGGGACCAGTCGGTGCGCGTGGTGACGTCGCGCGCCGGGGCGGGGCCCTTCGCCACGGGCTCCGCCGCGACCGCCGGGATCCGGGCGAAGAGCTCCTCGGCGAGCGAGAACACGTCCCGGTGCCGGTAGCGGGCGGCGGTGCGGTCGGTGACGCCGTGGGCCTCCAGACCGGCGGCGATCTCCAGCGGGTCGACGGCCCGTTCGCACAGTTCCCGGTGGCGGTGCATGAGCGCCCGCACCGGGTCGGCGGTCCCCCGCCGCCCGACGACGGTCTTGCGCGGGGCGGGGTGCGCGTGCGCCACTTCGGGGGCGCGGGCGGGCGCGCCCCCGACTCCGGCGTCGGGCGCCGAGGCGGCGTCCCCCTGGTGCCCCTCGCGGCTCATCGTCGTTCCTCCGTGGTGCTGTTCGCCCGGCGCCGGGGCGGGCGGGCCGGCCGTCTCATGGCTACGCATCGCCGCTCCCCGCGCCCGCCCAGCTGGGGGTGCGGCCGGCGGGTTCCCGACCGGGCGCTTCCGGCCAGTGGCCCAGGACATGGGCCTCCGGCGGGGTGGCGAAGGGGCGCGGGCCGTCCTGGCCGGCCGGGCGAGGCCTCTCGCGTACCGGTGCCCGCGCGATCAGCTCCAGGTAGATGCCGTCGAAGGCGGCCAGATTCTGTTCGACGCCGAAGAGTTCGAGCGCCCGGGCTCGCGCCGCCGCACCCAGGCGTGCACGGCGCTCCGGGTCGCGCAGGAGCGCGAGGCAGGCGTCCGCGAGCGCCCGGGGGTTGCGCGGTGGGACCACGAGACCCGTACCGCCGACGACCTCGACCACCGCGCCGACGTCCGTCGAGACCGTGGCCCGGCCGCAGAACATCGCCTCGACCAGGCTGATCGGGAAGCCCTCGACCACGCTGGAGAGCACCACGACACCGCCCGCCGCGTACGCCTGGGCCAGCTCCGGGGCCTCGGGCCCGCCCGTCTCCTCGAAGGCGACGGCGTCCTCCCCGGGGAAGAGCTCGTCGGCCAGCGTGCGGCAGCGGGCCAGGTAGGCGGCGCCCGCCGGGCCGGGGGCGGGGGCACCGATGATCCGCAGCCGGACGTCCGGCTCGGCCAGGCGCACCTCGGCGAAGGCGCGCAGGAGCCCGACCAGGTCCTTGGCGGGCTCGATGCGGCCGACCCAGACGAGTGTGTCGGGCCCGCCGCCGTCCTCGCTCTCGCCGAGCGCGGCGAACCGGGCCGCGTCCATGCCGGGGTACACGGTCCGCACCTTCGCGGGGTCGGCGCCGCAGCGCTCCTGCCAGCGGCGGGCGTGGGTGTTGCCGGGGGTGATGAGCGCGGCCTGCCGGTACACCTCGGTGGCGAGCCGTCCGTGCAGGTTCGCCAGGAGGGCGCGCACCGGCGCGCTGACCGGCGCACCGCCCGACGCGAGGTAGTGCGCCCGCACCCGCACGGAGTGCTCGGTGACCAGCAGCGGCACTCCGAAGAAGCGTTTGGCCAGCAGACCCGGCAGAGCGGCGGCACCGCCCGCCGTCGCGTGGCAGAGGTCCACGGCACCGAGGCCGTCCTCCTCGTACCAGTCGAGCGAGAGGGGACGCAGCACCCGGTCCAGCTCGGCGGTGAAGGAGAGCAGGTCGGTGACGGTGGCGCTCTGCACGGTGCGTCCGGTACCGGGCGCGCGGCAGGCGGCCTCCAGGACGCGCACGGCCGTCTCCGAGCGCAGGGCGGCGGGCAGTCCGCCGTGTTCCCAGGCGAGGTCGGCGAGTCCGTAGAGCCCGCGGGTGAAGCGCTCGTCCGCGAGCCGCGCTTCGGCGTCGCCCTCCGCGGGGCCGCCCGCCTCCGTGCCCGTACGGCTTCGCTCGCTGCCCGCGGCGGTGCAGACGGAGGCCGCGAGGTCCGCGAAGTGCGCGGTGAAGCGCCGCCGTTCACGCCGGGCGTACATCCGCGCGCCCCCACCGGTCAGCAGCCGGGCCAACGGCCCCCGGGGGGCGTGCAGGCCGAGGGTGTCCTCGTCGGCGGTCCACAGGGGCGCGGTGCGCACGCCGGCGACCTGGGGCGGGAGCCGGACCCGGCCGGCCGCCTCCTGTTCGGCGGAACGGCTGAGTGCGAAGAGGTCGAACTCGTGCTCTGCGAGCCCGCGTACGAGCCGGTCGCACCAGAGCCTGGACTCACCGGTCGCGTACGGATAACCACCGTCGGTGAGCAGTCCGATCCGCACGAGCGCACCCCCGATCTCCCTGATGAGCGGCCGCCGTTCCTTCGGCGACTCGCGGCGGGACGACCGTAAGCGGATACGCCGGTGGGGGGGGGGGGGGGGGGGGGGGGGGGGGGGGGGGGGGGGGGGGGGGGGGGGGGGGGGGGGGGGGGGGGGGGGGGGGGGGGGGGGGGGGGGGGGGG
>NZ_JBMNDO010000229.1:0-3635 GCF_052542855.1 Streptomyces sp. SAS_281 | reverse complement strand
GGGGAAGAGTTCCCCTGGGCCGCCCGTCAGGTGCTGCGTGGTCCGCTCAGCCCTCGGCCTTCGCGGTGGCGCGCGGTGCCCGGCGCCGGCGCGGCTTGGCCTCGCCCTCGGCGGTCGCGGTCTCCGCCACGGCCTCCGTCTTCGGCTTGGACGCCGTACGCGGACGACGGCGGACCGGCTCGGGCTCGGAGATCGGCGCGATCTGGAAGTCGACCTCGTCCTCGACCGGCTTGATCACCCGGCGGCGGCGCGGCCGGGTGACGGCGGGCGCCTCCGGCTCGGCCACCGGCGCAGCCTGGAACGCGGCCTCCTCGGTCACCGGCTTGGTGGCGCGGGCCCGGCGGCGACGCGGCTTGGCCTCGCCCTCGGCGGTCGCGGTCTCCGCGACGACCTCGGCCGCGACGGCCTCCGTCTTCGGCTTGGCGGCCCGGGCCCGGGTGCGCTTCTTCGGCGCGGCCTCGGCCTCCGGCTCGGTCACCACGGCCGCGGGCGCCTCGGCCACGGGGGCCTCGACCACCGGGGCCTCGGCCACGGCCACGGCCGTGGCGGCTGCGGCCTCCGCCGCGATGGCCTCCGCCGCACCGGCACGGGTGCGCCGGCGGCGGCGCGGGGTGCGCGGGGCGTCGGACAACGCCTCGGCCTCGGCCTCGGCGGCCGGCGCGGGCACCGTCGCGGCGCTCTCGTCGGCCGACGCGCCACCACGGGTACGACGGCGCTGACGCGGGGTGCGCGGGGCACGCTCCTCACGGGCGGCCGGGGCGGCGGACTTCCCGCGGCCGCGGCCACCGGTCTCGCCCAGGTCCTCGATCTCCTCGGCCCCGAGACCGGCGCGGGTGCGCTCGGCGCGCGGCAGGACACCCTTGGTGCCGGCCGGGATGTCCAGCTCCTCGTACAGGTGCGGCGAGGTGGAGTACGTCTCGACCGGGTCCGGGAACTTCAGGTCCAGGGCCTTGTTGATCAGCTGCCAGCGCGGGATGTCGTCCCAGTCGACCAGCGTGATCGCGATGCCCTTGGCGCCCGCGCGGCCGGTACGGCCGATGCGGTGCAGATAGGTCTTCTCGTCCTCGGGGGACTGGTAGTTGATGACGTGCGTCACGCCCTCGACGTCGATACCGCGGGCGGCGACGTCGGTGCAGACCAGCACGTCGACCTTGCCGTTGCGGAAGGCGCGCAGCGCCTGCTCGCGGGCACCCTGGCCGAGGTCGCCGTGGACCGCGCCGGAGGCGAAGCCGCGCCGCTCCAGCTGCTCGGCGATGTCCGCCGCGGTGCGCTTGGTGCGGCAGAAGATCATCGCGAGCCCGCGGCCGTCGGCCTGGAGGATGCGCGCGACCATCTCGGGCTTGTCCATCGAGTGGGCGCGGTAGACGTACTGCGCCGTGTTCTTGACGGTCGTGCCCTCGTCGTCGGGCGAGGTGGCGTTGATGTGCGTCGGCTGCGACATGTAGCGGCGGGCGAGCGAGATGACCGCGCCCGGCATGGTGGCCGAGAACAGCATGGTCTGGCGCTTCGCCGGCAGCATCGTGATGATGCGCTCGACGTCGGGCAGGAAGCCCAGGTCCAGCATCTCGTCGGCCTCGTCGAGGACGAGCGCGCGGACCTTGGACAGGTCCAGCTTGCGCTGGCCCGCGAGGTCGAGCAGCCGGCCGGGGGTGCCGACGATCACGTCGACGCCCTTCTTCAGGGCCTCGACCTGGGGCTCGTAGGCCCGGCCGCCGTAGATCGCGAGGACCCGCACGTTGCGCACCTTGCCGGCGGTGAGCAGGTCGTTGGTGACCTGCTGGCACAGCTCGCGGGTGGGCACGACGATGAGGGCCTGCGGGGAGTCGGTCAGCTCCTCCGGCTTCGCGCGGCCCGCCTCGACGTCGGCGAGGACGGTGACGCGCTCAAGGAGCGGGAGGCCGAAGCCGAGCGTCTTGCCGGTGCCGGTCTTGGCCTGGCCGATGACGTCGGAGCCGGAGAGGGCCACCGGGAGCGTCAGCTCCTGGATGGGGAAGGGGGACGTGATGCCGACGGCCTCAAGGGCCTCGGCCGTCTCGGAAAGAATCCCGAGGTCTCGGAACGTAGTCAGGGTGCTGCCTCTTCTGTGAGACGCGGTCCGAGGCGAACGAAGGGGGTCGTACCGTGCCGGGGTTGGTCATCCGGCGGATGGGCCGGGTGGCGCGGGACCACTGCCGTCGCTCGAGCGCTCGTGCCGCTGAGGGGGCCCCTCATCTGCGGTCGTACGTGTGCACGCACCGCGTGGAGGGCTGTCGGGTCGGAGCCGATCGGGCCACCGACCGGGCATCCTCATTCAATTTCGCGCCACGAGCAGATGCAAAGTGCTCAGTAAGCGCATTACCACTGTACCCCGGATCCGCGCATCTGTGTTGGGCGAATTCGTCGGAACAGTGTGACGTCGGTCGTCGGGCGGGCCCGTCCGCCGCCGCCCGGGCGGGCTATTCTGCGCTGCATGGAGACGCCTGACAACGCCAACGAAGCCCCCGCGACGACCAGAATCGCCGACCAGGACTGGGCCACCGCGTCCGCGCAGCCGCAGTACCGGGCCGCCGTCGTGGACCTGCTGGGTGCCCTCGCCTACGGGGAGCTCGCGGCCTTCGAGCGACTTGCCGAGGACGCCAAGCTGGCGCCCACGCTGGCCGACAAGGCGGAGCTGGCGAAGATGGCGTCCGCCGAGTTCCACCACTTCGAGCGGCTGACGGAGCGGCTGGCGGCCATCGAGGTCGAGCCGACCGCCGCCATGGAGCCCTTCGCCCGGGCGCTGGACGACTTCCACCGCCAGACCGCCCCGTCGGACTGGCTGGAGGGCCTGGTCAAGGCGTACGTCGGCGACTCGATCGCCAGCGACTTCTACCGGGAGGTCGCGGTCCGCCTGGACTCCGACACCCGCTCGCTCGTGCTCGCCGTGCTGGACGACACCGGCCACGGCAACTTCGCCGTCGAGAAGGTGCGCGCGGCGATCGAGGCGGACCCGAGGGTCGGCGGCCGGCTGGCGCTGTGGGCGCGGCGGCTGATGGGCGAGGCGCTGTCGCAGGCACAGCGGGTGGTCGCGGACCGCGACGCGCTGTCGACCATGCTGGTCGGCGGAGTCGCCGACGGCTTCGACCTGGCCGAGGTGGGCCGGATGTTCTCCCGGATCACCGAGGCGCACACCAAGCGGATGGCCGCCCTGGGGCTGGCCGCGTAACGGGCCCGGGTGTCAGGCGGCGGCCGACCGGCGCAGCCGGCGGCCGCGGGGCCGGATCAGCAGGGACACCGTCACGGCGGCGATCAGCACGGCGCCCACCACGACGGCCGCCGTGTGACCCGGGCCGAGCACCGAGTGCATCAGGGACGCGCCGAACACGCCGCCGAGCGCTCCCGTGCCGAACACGGTCCGACGGGCCGGGAGCCGGCCGGGGAGCGAGCGCAGCGCCGCCCAGGAGAGGACCACTCCGAGCACGACGGCGCTCAACGTTTCCAGGATCACGGACGATCACCTCGCAGGTATACGGAACGGGCGCTTCTGTCCTGCTCGTACTACCCGTGAGCGGCCGCTCACAACCCTCCCGCGCACAGGCTTCGCCCAGCCGCCGCACAGCCGGACCCGGGCACGGGCGCCGAATGAGGAGCGGGGGGGGGGGGGGGGGGGGGGGGGG
>NZ_JBMNDO010000228.1:0-3937 GCF_052542855.1 Streptomyces sp. SAS_281 | reverse complement strand
GCGCGACGGACGGTTGTCCGTCGCCCCACCGAAAGGGGTGAACCGGCGTAACTTTCCCGGCGGAACAGCGTTCTGTCGCGCTATGGAAACTGAGGGTTACTCAGATGTGGGATGGACCCAGGCATTCGGGCGGCACTTGATGCCGTCGAGATCCAGTGTCTTGGTCTGCTGCTGCATCACCGGCGCGAGCGTGCCCTGCGTCCGGCAGCTCTCGTGGTTGTGACCGAGCCGGTGGCCCACCTCGTGGTTGATGAGCATCTGCCGGTACGAGAACAGCTTGTCCGGTCCGAAGGTGGCCGAACCCTGCGCCCAGCGGTAGGCGTTGATCATCACGCGCTCGGTGGCGGCCGAGTCGCAGGAGACGTTGTCCTCCATGGTGTCGAGGCCGGACTTGGCACACCACGCGCCGGTGGTGCCCGGGCTCGCCAGCGTGATGACGAAGTCCGGCTCGCCCTCGGAGATCCGTTCGAAGGTCATGGCGCCGTCGTGCGCCCAGCTCCGGTCGTCGTTGAGGGTCTTCTGGACCGCCTGGGCGAACAGCCCGGCGTCGAGCCCGAGCCCCTTCTCCACGTCGATCCGGTAGCGGTGGACCGTCCCCTTGCCGGGCGCCTTGGCGGAGCCGGGCACGGTGTCGAACTTCCCCGAGCCCGTCAGCGCCGGCGACAGCGGATAGGGCTTGGCCATTTTCTGCTCATACGTAAGGGGCTTGACGTCCGCCGCCTCGGGCGAGGGAGTCGTACGGCTGTCCGAACGTGACGCGTCGCCCACGTCGTCCCGGTCGACCCCCGCGGCCTGCGCGGCGCCGTTTCCGGAAGTGCCGTCGTGGGCGACCTGCCCGGCCACGACGACCGCGAGCACGGTGGTCACCGCGGCGGCCGCGATACCGGTGAGCGTACGGCCCTTGCCTCCCTTGGCCTCCTTGGCCGGGGCCGGGGCCGGGGCCGCGTCCCCGTCGCTCCGCGTCTCCGGCTCGCGGTGGTCCCAGTCGGTGACGGAGCGGTACGGGTCGTCGGCCACCTGGTCGCGCCGGCGCGGCGCGGGCGGCACGGGCGGCGCGGGCGGGCTGTCGAAGGCATCGACGAACTCGCGCCGCGGGCCCGGTATCAGCGGCCGGGTGCCGGCGGCCCGCTGGTGGTGCGGGGGGCGCGGAGCGCCGGGGCGCGCGCCGGACGCGGGCGCCTGGAGACCGGGGCGACCCGGGGCGCGCCCGGGGCCCGTACCCCAGCCGCCGCCGGGTTCACGCTGTTCGGGGTGGCCGCCGCGCACCTCGGGCGCCCCCGCGAAGGGTGCGGGCCCCGCCTGCCGTCTGCGCCGTCCGGTGCCGGCGACGGGCCGGGCGGCCTCGCGCCCCGCTTCGTCCGGCTCCGCCTGCCCGGTCCCGGGCGCGCTGGGCTCGGGGCCCTTCCGGCTGTGTCGTCCCACGCCCTGGATCAGCTCCCGCCGCATTCGTCGAGCAATTCCCGGAACGCCTGGGCGACCGCCTCCGGGTACTCCATCATCGCCACGTGCCCGGCATCGGGCAGTGTCAGCAGGCGCGCGTCGCGGAAGGCCGCGGACGCCCTGCGGGCCATCCGGAACGAGACGAGCCGGTCCCGTCCGCCGTACACCAGCTGGGTCGGCGCGAGCACCCGCTCGGCCTGGCGCCACAGCCCGTGCTGTCCGCCCAGCGTGTACGCGTCGACGATGCCACGGGCGGAACGCGCCATGGCGTCCCAGAAGTACGGCAGTTCCAGCCGGCGCTCCATTTCGGCCACCGCGTCGCGGAAGCCCGCCTCGGAGACCCGTGCCGGATCGCCGTAACAGAGTGCCATGACTCCGCGGGTGCGGTCCTCCGCGGTCCAGTCCCGGGAGAGCCGGGCGAACAGGGAGGCGACGCCCGGCAGTGCGAGCAGTGCGGTCGGGGCGGCCGTGCGCTGGACCCGGATCTCCGGGAGCGCGGGCGAGATCAGCGTGAGCGTACGCACCAGGTCGGGGCGGACCGCGGCGACCCTGGTGGCGACCGCGCCGCCCATCGAGTTGCCGAACAGGTGTGCGGGCCCGCGCTCCTGGGCGTCCAGGAGCCGGATGACCGCGCGGGCGTGTCCGGTGACCGAGTAGTTGCCGTCGTCCGGGGGCGGCGAGTCGCCGAAGCCGGGCAGGTCGACCGCCTCGCAGTCGGCCAGGTCGTCCATCAGCGGCATCAGGGCCGACCAGTTCTGCGAGGAGCCGCCGAGCCCGTGCACGAAGAGGGCGGGCGGCAGCCCGGGCCCCCGGGACGGTCGCGAACGGACGGTGAGTGTCAGCCCGGGCAGCTCGACGGAGCGCAGCCGCTCCCCCTCCGCGACCCTGACGGCGCTCACCGTGGGTGACACCGCCGCGGCGGCGGCGCGAACTCCCGGCAGCTCGGTCGAAGACATGCGGCAATGTTACGAGATGATCACACCGGGGTTCGTGTGTTCGCCGTCACACGATCGCATAGCGGCTTCACGGGGTACCTCATAGGCTCGAACCGAGGAAGGGAGTCACCATGACGGTCGACCCGAGGGACCCGGAGACCTTCGAGGACGTCCAGCCGGACGAGCCCGACCAGGAGACGCCCGAGGCGGACGCCGCCGAGCAGCACGCAGACCTCCGTCCGGAGGGCGACGAACCGCTCACCGACCTCGACCGCGGCGGCGCCAGCGAGGCGGACGCGGCGGACCAGGCCCGTGCGGTCCCACAGGATGAGGACGATTACCGCTGATACGTCCCGCTCTGCCCGCCGGGGCGGACAATCTGCGGCTACCGCAGCCGTCCGGTCCGTGAAATTCTGCGTCCGCGCCGCGCATACCCGGGTTACCCAAAAGTACGATGTCGGTATGGCGCGGCACGTACGGAACGGCTGTGTCGGACCACGAATTTGGGAGGCGGCGTGACAGCCATCGAGCAGACCGAGGCGGCGCGCCCGCGGGGCACTCGCCTGCCCCGCCGCGCCCGACGCAACCAGCTGCTGGGAGCCGCGCAGGAGGTCTTCGTCGCGCAGGGCTACCACTCCGCGGCGATGGACGACATCGCGGAGCGCGCCGGGGTCAGCAAGCCGGTGCTCTACCAGCACTTCCCGGGCAAGCTGGAGCTCTACCTGGCCCTCCTCGACCAGCACTGCGAGTCGCTGCTCCAGTCCGTGCGCACGGCGCTGGCGTCGACCACGGACAACAAGCTGCGCGTGGCCGCGACGATGGACGCGTACTTCGCGTACGTGGAGGACGAGGGCGGCGCCTTCCGGCTGGTCTTCGAGTCCGACCTGACCAACGAGCCCGCCGTGCGCGAGCGCGTGGACCGGGTCTCGCTCCAGTGCGCCGAGGCGATCTCCGATGTGATCGCGGGCGACACGGGCCTCTCCAAGGAGGAGTCCATGCTCCTCGCGGTGGGTCTCGGCGGGGTGTCCCAGGTGGTCGCCCGCTACTGGCTGTCGAGCCGGTCGGCCATTCCGCGCGACACCGCCGTGCAGCTGCTCACCTCGCTGGCCTGGCGCGGCATCGCGGGCTTCCCCCTGCACGGCATCGATCAGCACTGACCGCCCGGCCCGGCGCCCGTGTTCGCTGCGGGCGTGGCCGGGGCGCCCTGACGAGTCCCCTCAGCGGGCTAATGTGTGCTGCGTACGGCGCGGTTCGCCGCGCAGGGACTGACCGTCGGAGGGACATAGCCGTGGAGGTCAAGATCGGGGTGCAGCACACGCCCCGGGAGATCGTTCTGGAGAGCGGGCTTTCCGCCGAAGAGGTCGAGAGCGCGGTGTCCGAGGCTCTCGCCGGCAAGGCGCAGCTGCTCAGCCTCACGGACGAGAAGGGCCGCAAGGTCCTGGTGCCGGCCGACCGGATCGCCTACGTGGAGATCGGCGAGCCCAGCACCCGACGGGTGGGGTTCGGCGCGCTGTAGAGCGTACGAACGCGAGGAGAGGGGGGGGGGGGGGGGGGGGGGGGAG
>NZ_JBMNDO010000227.1:0-4172 GCF_052542855.1 Streptomyces sp. SAS_281 | reverse complement strand
TGGTGAGCGGGTGTCAGCCGGCCGACACCGTGACGGTGCCCGTCCCCTCCGCCGCCGCCCCGCTTCCCGTCTTCCTTGCCCTTCTCCCCGTTTGCCTAAAACCATTAGGTACACGCATGATGGCCGTCCCCGGACGAGGAGGCGACCATGGTGCGCGCGGGTCTGACCACCGAACGCCTGACCAGGGCGGGCGCCGAGCTGGCGGACGAGGTCGGCTTCGACCGGGTGACGGTCTCCGCGCTCGCCCGGCGGTTCGACGTCAAGGTCGCGAGCCTCTACTCGCACCTGAGGAACTCCCAGGACCTGCGGACCAGGATCGCGCTGCTCGCCCTGGAGGAGATGGCCGACCGGGGCGCCGCCGCGCTGGCGGGACGGGCCGGCAAGGACGCGCTGAGCGCCTTCGGCGACGTGTACCGGGACTACGCCCGCGAGCACCCCGGCCGTTACGCGGCGGCCCAGCTGAGGCTGGATCCCGAGGCCGCCGCCGCCAGTGCCGGCGGCCGGCACGCGCGGATGACCCGGGCCGTCCTGCGGGGCTACGACCTGACCGAGCCGGACCAGACGCATGCCGTACGGCTCCTGGGCAGTGTCTTCCACGGATTCGTCAGCCTGGAGGCGCAGGGGGGATTCAGCCACAGCGCCCCCGACGCACAGGAGTCCTGGACCCGCACCCTGGACGCGCTGGACGCCCTCCTGCGCAACTGGCCTCCGCCGGGGCAGGCGTAACGCCGCCGGACCGCATCCGAGACCTCAGGTGGAGCCATGAGTACCGACCCGCCCGCACCCCTCCCGTTCACCACCCCCGTCACCCCCGCCCTGCTGCGCGGCGCGCTCGACGTGGAGCGCACCGACGTCGGGCTTCTCCCGCACCGGCTGCCCGCCGCCGCCCGCGCCCAGGCCCCGGACGGCCAGATCGCCCTGGCGGAGGCCCAGCCCTCCGGCGTACGACTGGTCTTCCGGACCCGGGCCACGGTGGTCGAGCTGGAGGCGCGGCGCACCCGCACCGTCTACCAGGGCGTCCCGCCGAGGCCCGGCGGGCTGTACGACCTGCTGGTGGACGGCGTCCTCGCGGCGCAGGGCGCGGCGAGCGGCGGCAACGTCCTCGATGTCGACATGACGACCGGGGCGACGCGCTTCAGTGCCGGACCGGTCGGGTCCGTACGGTTCGACGGGCTCGCGGACCGCGAGAAGCACGTCGAGGTCTGGCTGCCGTACAACGAGCGCACCGAGGTCGTCGCCCTGCGCACCGACGCGCCCGTCACGGCCGCCCCGGCCTCCGGCCGCGCGGTGTGGCTGCACCACGGCAGTTCGATCAGCCACGGCTCCGACGCCGCGAGCCCCACCACGACCTGGCCCGCGCGTGCGGCGCTGCTCGGCGGCGTCGAACTGGTCAACCTGGGCCTCGGCGGCGGCGCCCTGCTCGACCCGTTCACGGCCCGCGCGATGCGGGACACCCCCGCGGACCTGATCAGCGTCAAGATCGGCATCAACCTCGTCAACACCGACGTGATGCGCGTGCGCGCTTTCGCCCCGGCGGTGCACGGCTTCCTCGACACCGTCCGCGAGGGCCACCCGGACACCCCGCTCCTGGTGGTCTCACCCGTGCTGTGCCCCATCCACGAGGACACCCCGGGCCCCAGCGTCCCCGACTTCAGCCGCCTCGGCGAAGGCCGGGTCCGCTTCGCGGCGATGGGCGACCCCGAGGGCCGCGCCACCGGCAAGCTGACGCTCCGCGTCATCCGCGACGAACTGGCCCGCCTGGTGGAGCAGCGGTCCGCCGACGACCCGCACCTGCGCTACCTGGACGGCCGCGAGCTGTACGGCGAGGCGGATACCGAAGAGCTGCCCCTTCCCGACGCCCTCCACCCGGACGCCGCCACCCACCTCCGCATGGGCGACCGTTTCGCCGCACTGGCCTTCGGGGAGGAGGGGGCGTTCGCTTCCTCCTGAACGCGCCGGGGCCGGGAGGGTGCGCGCCCGCCCGGCCCCGGCGCTTCCGTCAGGCGCCCGGCGGCACGTGGGACGGGCGGCCGCGGCCGCGGGTCACCGTGTAGCCGAAGACGCCCGCCAGGGCGGCGAGTACGCCGCCGCCGGCCGTCCAGAGCCAGCGGCTGGTCCACCAGCCGGAGGACCAGCCGTCCTCGGGCTCACCGGCGAGCGCGGCCGGCTCGGCGGAGGCGTCCGTGCCGTCGTCCGAGGCATGCTCGGCCGAGGAGACCCCCGGGACCAGCGGCTTCGACAGGCTGCCGTCCACGTCGGCGGACCCGCCCTGGTCCTTCGAGTTCACCTCCACCTCGGTGCGTACCGGCAGACCGAGGTCGTTCTGGGCCAGGTCCACGACCGTGAGGCGCACGTAGTAGCTGCCCGGCAGCGGGTCGTTGGCCCACGGTTCGGCGGCGGCCCGGACGGTACGCAGCACACAGGTCAGCTCGACCGTGGCGGCGTCGGCCGCGGCGGTACCGGTCTGCTTGCCGTACATGCACGCCTGGCGGCGGCGCAGCCCGTCGTACACGTCGACCTGCCAGGTCTGCGCCCCGTGCCGGGCGGCGCTCTCGGGCAGGGTGACCTTGGCGGTCACCGTGGCGCGCTGCCC
This sequence comes from Streptomyces sp. SAS_281, assembly GCF_052542855.1. NCBI lineage: Bacteria > Bacillati > Actinomycetota > Actinomycetes > Kitasatosporales > Streptomycetaceae > Streptomyces > Streptomyces sp. SAS_281. The sequence goes on along the minus strand of NZ_JBMNDO010000227.1, from coordinate 1,579 downwards.
GGCGTCGGCCGGGAAGACCCAGTACAGGTAGTCGCCGGTGGACGCCCCGGCGGTGGCGGTCTCGCCCTGCTGGATCGCCGTCGCGGTACGGAAGGCGGTGCCGGCCTCCGTGGGACCCGAGGCGTCACCGGAAGCGCTCGGGCTCGGCGACGCGTCGTCGGCCGCGGCGGCCGAGGCCCCGGTCAGCAGGGTCAGGCCGGTCAGCAGCGCGCCCGCGAGCACACGTCTCGTACGGGACATCAGCGGGTCCTCCAGACAGCGATGCGCCAGCGCGAGATCCACCCGAAGAGCAGACCCACGATCAGGCCGGTCAGGGTGAGCAGGCCCAGCAGCCACCAGCCGTGGCCCAGGCCGAACGCGGCGACGTCCGCCGCCTCGCCGGGGGCGTCCACCACGTCGACGGTCAGTTCCAGCGGCATGCCGGGGGCGGTCTTCACCGACGCCGGGGCCGAGAACGAGTTGCTGACCTGGAGGCACACGGTCTCCGCGGCCGGCTTGGCGTCGTCGTCGTCCCGCTCGGGCTTCGGGTAGCGCAGCCCGGACGAGATGGCGTCCGTGCGCCCCGTCCCGGACTCGGAGCCCCGGACGATCTCGCGGCCGTGCGTGGTCACCGCGCGCAGCAGCATCCCGTAGTCGTTGTTGACGGCGCGGTCGGCGAACACGCTGACGGAGGCGCGCAGTTCCTGACCCGCCAGCAGCTCGACCTTGTACCAGCGGTGCTCGGCGAACTTCTCGCGGTCGGTGTAGAGGCCCGGCTTCAGCTCGGGTGCGTCCGTGCAGCTGTCGGCGCCCTTCGTGGCGACCGGCGTGACCACGGGCTCCGCCGCGCGGTCCACCAACTGCTTCACACGGCCCGACAGTTCGTCGGTGTGCTGGACGGCCGTGTACGTGCCGCCGGTGGCCTCGGCGATGCAGGTCAGCTGCTGGCGGATCTTCGCGTTGGGCACCAGGCCCAGCGTGTCGATGACCAGGTGGATGCCGCGCGCCGCGATGTCGCGGGCGACCTCGCACGGGTCGAGCGGGCCGCAGGTGTCCTCGCCGTCGCTGATCAGCACGATCCGGCGGGTGGAGTCGCCGCCCTCCAGGTCGTCGGCGGCGCCGAGCAGCGCGGGGCCGATCGGGGTCCAGCCGGTGGGGGCGAGCGTGGCGACGGCGGTCTTCGCCTCGGTGCGGTCCAGCGGGCCGACCGGGTACAGCTGCTTGGTGTCCTTGCAGCCCACCTTGCGGTCGTCGCCCGGGTAGTCGGCGCCGAGGGTGCGGATGCCGAGCTGCACCTGCTCCGGCACCGCGTCCAGGACCTCGTTGAACGCCTGCTTCGCCGCGCTCATCCGGGACTGGCCGTCGATGTCGCGGGTCCGCATGGAACCGCTGACGTCGAGGACCAGCTCGACCTTGGGGGAGGCTTTGGCGGGGGTTTCGTCGGCCGACGCGGGCAGCGCCGAGCCGAGCCCGGCGGTCAGGGTGGCGAGCAGGATGCCCACCCCGACCGTCAGCCTTCTTCTTATGATCATCGCCGGATACTAGTGAACATCAGTTCGCTATCCAAAACGGCCGGTTGCCGCTGTGCGCGCGCACAGCG
>NZ_JBMNDO010000226.1:0-4268 GCF_052542855.1 Streptomyces sp. SAS_281 | reverse complement strand
CCCCCCCCCCCCCCCGCGGCGGCTGGAGACGCAGAGCTTTCCCGCGATCACGGCGTGGATGAGCGAGGAGGGTTACCGCACCACTCAGGGCAACGAGTTCAAGCCGGATGTCCTGGCCGGCGTACTGCACCACCCGGCGATCGCTGGGCTGATGGAGGACGAGAGCGGCGAGCTGGTGGACAGCGGCGGCCCTCGGATCATCCCTGTCGAGGATTTCATGGCCATCCGCGCCATGAGGCAGGAGAGGAACCCGGACAAGGGGCGCGGTGACCAGCAGGAGTACCTGCTCTCCGGCCTTCTCAGCGTGTGCGGCCTGTGCGCCCACACGCTCGGGGCGTCGCCGTCGAATGCGGGGGCCCGCGGGCACCGTTGCCCGCCCAGCACGGCGCAGCACCCGGGTGGCTGCGGCAAGGTTCGGATCAATGCGGACCTGTACGAGACGTACGTCGCGGAACAGGTCTTGGGCGAGCTGGCCAAGCCGGAGGTAGCGGAGCTGATCGGCGCTGCGCGCGACGAACTGCTCGGCCAGGCGAAGGAACTGGATAGACAGGTCACGGCGGCGCGCCGACGACAGAAGAAGCTGGGCGAGGACTACGCCGCGGGGTCAGGGATGTCGCTTGCCGCCTTCAAGGCGGCCGACAGGGAGCTGACGAACGTGATCCGGGAGTCGTCGACGCAGGCCCGGTTCCTGAAGCAGGTCAAGCATGTACCCGTGGGGTCTGTCCCGGATCTCGTGCGCTGGTGGAAGCACGCGCCTTTGAAGGCCAAGAGGGGACTGGTGGTCCTTCTGCTGGAGCAGATCGCCGTGTACCCCGCCGCGTCCAGGGGCTCGCGCACCGTGGACGCGGACCGGGTCGGTTTCACGTGGCGGCAGTGGGGCGCCGCTGAGGAGCCGCGCTCTGCCTAGACGTTGACGCTGTCGCGCAGGGTGCCTGAGCGGCGGCTGTTGCTGAGTACAGCCATCGACAGCCCGGAGACGATGCTCACGATGGACAGCCCCGCCAGTGCGGGGCTGATTACGTTGTCAAGCGCCAGCGGCCAGGCGTGCCCGTTTTCGTAGGCGAGGACGTAGCCGCCTCGGCTCAGGGCGTAGGCGACGCCCATGGTCGCGCCGACTGCCGCCACGGCCAGTCCAGTGCTCGCCGGGCGGCCTCGCTGCCACATCCTGAGGGCGAGCGCGCTTGCCCGCATCATCACCTCGGCCCCTGCGGCAGCGAAGAAGCCCAGGTAGGTCAGCAGGTAGGTGCGGACGGCCTCGCTCTGCGCGTACGAAGTGGACAGATCCATGTCGAGTTGCGCGAGATTCGCGCGGCGGAACTGCCAGATCAGCAGGGTGGACACCACCACGACGAAGGCGATGCGGCACGCGATGTTGACGCTGTGGGGCAGGTCCTCGCACTCCCAGTCGATGATCATGACCTGAAGGCTTGCACAGAAGATCATCGCGGCGATGTCCGAGATGAGTGAGGACAGCTCGGTCGTGGTGGCTCTGTCCGCCAGCTCGGCCACTGCCGGGGTCGCCAGCAGGGAGCCGATGAAGCTGCTGACCAGCGCGATGATGTGGGCGCAGCGCGCCACGGGGAACGCGTTGCTGCCCCGTCTGTGCTGAACAAGGCTCCGGCTGAGGGCTATCGCCGTGCTGAGAAGGGTCAGCACGGAGCACAGGCCGAAGATCGGGCCGTCCAAGTGGTCAGCGTCCTTCCAGGTAATCCGCTGCCCGGTCAGCGGCGTCGTTCAGGCTTCGGCGACGCGGACGGCCCTCACGGGGCTGGTCGACGCCTGGAGGGGGTGGGGGGATCGCCGGGACATCTTGAGACAGTCCCTCCCGGCGACGGATCTCCTGGAGCCTTGTACTGATTTCAAGAATGTCCTGCACCTCAAGTCCCTGCATTAAACGCAGAACTTCACGCGCCTCGGGTCTCGTGGCGTACACCGTGAGCGCGGTGAGGTCGTCCCACTCGTCTCCTCGCAGGAGGAAGGCTGCCGGCACGGCCAGGGCGGCGGCCAGGGAATCGAGCGTGGACCGTCGCGGATTGCCGCTCTTCCCGTTGAGCAGGCTGGCTACTTGGCCGTGCGAGATTGAGGAGCCCTCTCCGTCAATGGTGGCGTCGGAGATGTCCCTCGCACTGGGCGTGAAGCCGTCGGGGTCGCGCCGAAGCCTGAGCAGGACGAGCAGTTTCGCCGTCAGGCTCAGGGGCCGCCCAGTGTCGTGGGTGTCTTTCAAGTTCGTCTTCTCTGGCTGTGTCGTATGCTCACGACCGTGTGACCGACTAGTAACTACCGCTTAACCTCACAGTACCTCGCAGGTCGCAGGGGTTATAGGGTTTGTCGCACAGTTTCTCGGCGGAGCGTCGCCCGGTGATGCAGGCACCGGCGCGCTCCCCTGTGCCCGTCGTGCGGCGGGCGCCCCGAGTGAGTCGCTATTGGGTGGGCGAAGGCGGCGTTTCGCGCCGCACGGGAGGGTCCATGTCCGAGGTTGATGAACGGCGGATCGCTGAGATCGCGAAGGAGGCCCCCAGGGTCCTGCGCGGTGGGCCGAGCAGGGCTGCGCAGGACGAGGCGCGCAGAACGGTCGAGGCGATGGCGCTCCTGTGGAGGCCGAAACGTGACGGAGGCGGCGGCGGGGGTGAGACCTGACGATCCTGGGGCGGCGCCCCCATCACCCGTCAGAGATAGGTGACATTCTTGATTCGCTGTTGTACGTTCTGACGTGCCGGGCGGGGTACAGCAGCCGCAGGACCCCCGCACGGCAGCGTCGCGTGAGCGGCGTCCTTCCCTCCTCCTCGCCGGGTGGCCGACCCCCCCGCGCCCCGCCCGGCGAGGAGTCGGCCGCATGGGCGGCCGTCGGGGGTGCGTGACGGGAGTCGGCCCGCCGCGACCGCTTGGTCGTGGCGGGCTCTCTCGTATCCGCACTCGCTGAATTCCAATTCGAGGAATGGGAATGCAATTCCCCTTTCTGAATTCCCTTGAATTAAAAAGAGTTCCCCACTTGCTTTGGCGGTATTTGCCATTAAGATATAAGTGTAAGAACAAAGGGAAACACCTTAAGGAAGGCGCGGGGAAATGACCGACACCAAGAAGACCGAATTCATTAACCTCAAGATCGCGGAGATTGCCCCCAACCCGGAGCAGCCCCGGAAGTACTTCTCCCCGGCCGCACACGAGGAGCTGACCGGCAGCATCAAGGAGAACGGCCTCCTCCAGCCGGTCGTCGTGCGGCCGGTCGAGGGCGGCAAGGCTCCCTACATGCTGATCGCGGGCGAGCGACGCTGGAGGGCCTGCCAGGAAGCCGGCCTGGAGGTCGTCCCCGCCAAGGTCATGGAGGGAGCTTCCGAGGAGCAGGCTTACGTCCTCAGCATCGCGGAGAACGTGAACCGGGCGGACATGACGATCATGGAGGAGGCCGGTGCGTACGCCGACCTCACGGCCGCCGGATGGGAGCCGGTCAAGATCGCCAAGCAGTTCGGCAAGACCGAGACTCACATCACCTGGAGGCTGGGTCTGCTCACCCTGCGCCCCGAGGTGGCCGAGATGGTCGACAAGGGCCTGATCAAGAACAACCTGGCCTGGCACATAGCCCAGCTGAACCCGGGCAACCAGATGATCGCAGCCTCGCGCTACGTGCGTGGCGACTTCGACAGCGAGGCCGAGGCCCAGCACTTCGCCAACGGCCTCAAGAACGTCGAGCAGCAGACCTCCCTCACCAATGAGCAGCCGCCCACCGAGGAGGAGGCGGAGAAGCGCAAGGTGGCCAAGGCGAAGGCGAAGGACGGCCTCGGCAAGGCGGAGGACGTCCTGATCCCGCTGCTGGAGGACCTGGCCAAGAAGAAGCCCGAGGACCTGGCCGTCATCCTCGGTGACGACCTCGCCCGCCACTTGCGCGTCGTCACCCGCCTGCACGCCAAGGTCCAGATGGTGAAGAACATGCTGAGCAAGGCCCAGGGCATCCAGCGGGCCATGGAAGCGGAGTTCAACAAGACCGCGGTCGAGGTCCAGCAGGAGGCGGCCGAGGCCAAGCAGCAGGCCAAGCCGGAGGTCAAGGCCGAGGCCAAGCCGGAGGGCGAGGTCAAGCCGAAGCCGGTGGCCAGGAAGTCGGCGGCCAAGCCCGCGGCCCCGGCGCAGCGGACCGGCACAGCGGCCAAGGGCGCAACGCGCCGGACGCCCGCCAAGAAGGCCGAGGCGGCGAAGTAGGGCGGAGGGGGCGCGGCGGTGACCGCGCCCCCTCCCTCCCCCTGGCAGCGCGGTGGGCGCGCCCCGGCATACGGGGC
>NZ_JBMNDO010000225.1:0-4523 GCF_052542855.1 Streptomyces sp. SAS_281 | reverse complement strand
CGGCGGCACCGGAATCCGGTGCCGCCGCCTTCGGCGTACGCACTCTTCTCATCCGGCTCTCATGGCGGCCTTAACCCGCCATCACGAGCCGGTCCTAGCCTCGCGCCATGTTCTTCACCTACCTCCGGCGCGAGCTGCGCCGCCGCAGAAAGGCGGCGCTCGTCGTCGCCTCCGGGCTCGCCCTCGGCATTGCGCTGGTCATCGTCGTCAGCTCCGTCTCCTCGGGCATGAGCAAGGCCCAGGACAAGGTCCTGGAATCGCTGTACGGGCTCGGCACGGACATGACCGTCACCAAGGCGGCCACGGCGCCCGAGTCCGGTTCCACCGGCCGCCCCAGGTTCGAGTTCGACGCCAAGGACAACGACGACGACGCGACCCAGAGCACGGACCGGGTCATGGTCCAGGGCTTCCAGACCCTCGCCTCCTCCACGGTCACCGAGGTCGGAGAGCAGGACGGCGTCGCCGGCGCGGTCGGCGGGCTGAGCCTGTCCGTCATGAAGGTGGACGGGCAGTTCAAGCGCGGCGAGTTCAAGCAGGAGGGCGGTACGAGCCAGGGAGGCGGACGCGGGCCCGGCAGCGGGCAGCCGCAGGGCGAGGTCAGGGGCGGCGGCGCCTCCTTCGACGTCAACTCCTACACGGTGTACGGAACCGACGTCGCCCAGCAGGACCTCGGCCCGCTCACCTCCTCGAAGATCACCTCCGGCCGTTCGTTCAAGACGACCGAGACGAACGCCGCGGTGGCCGTGGCCGATGCCTCGTACGCCAAGGAGAAGAGCCTCGCCACGGGCAAGACCGTGACGATCCACGGGACCGAGTTCACGATCATCGGCATCTCGACGGCCGACAGCGGCGACGCCGCCGCCAACCTCTACATCCCGCTCAAGCAGGCCCAGACCCTGGCCGACGCGAAGGACAAGGTCACCACGGTCTACGTGAAGGCCGCGGACTCGCAGCGGATCGACACCGTCAAGTCGGCCATCCAGAAGAACATCTCCGGCACCACGGTCACCACCTCCGCCGACCTCGCGGACACCGTCTCCGGCTCCCTGTCCACCGCGTCCGACCTCGCCGCCGGCGTCGGCAAGTGGCTGTCCCTCGCGGTCCTGGCCGCCGCGTTCCTGGTCGCCGGGCTCCTCACCTCCTCCGCCGTCAGCCGCCGGGTGCGCGAGTTCGGCACGCTGAAGGCCCTCGGCTGGAAGAGCGGCCGGGTCACCCGCCAGGTCGTCGGCGAGGCCCTGGTCAACGGCCTCATCGGCGGGGTCCTCGGCATCGCCGTCGGCCTGGCCGGCGCCTACGCGGTCACCGCCGTCAGCCCCACACTCACCGCGGAGCTGGGCTCCTCCGGAGGCGGCGGGACGCGCGGCGGCATGATGGGCGGCGGGCCCGGCTTCGGCCGGCAGAGCGCGTCCAAGGCCCTCGACATCGCGCTCACCGCGCCCGTCTCCCTCTCCGTCATCCTGACCGCCGTCGCCCTGGCCGTGGCGGGCGGGCTGATCGCGGGCGCCTTCGGCGGCTGGCGCGCTTCCCGGCTGCGCCCGGCGGACGCGCTCCGCCGCGTCGAGTAGCAGCCCGGACCCCACACCCCGTCAGGAGAACATCCATGTACACGCTTCACGGCGTCACCAAGCAGTACCAGCGCGGCAAGTCCACCGTGCACGCCCTCGCCGGCGTCGACCTCACCATCGAGGACGGCGGCCGCCTGGTCATCCAGGGCCCCACCGGCGGCGGCAAGTCCACCCTGCTCCGGATGCTCGGCGGCCTGGACCGGCCCACCGCCGGGAGCATCGAGCTCGACGGCATGGACCTGGCGAAGCTCAGCGAGGCCAAGCTCACCAAGGTGCGCGCGGAGAACATCGGCTTCGTCTTCCAGAGCTTCAACCTCATCCCGACGCTCACCGCCCAGGAGAACGTCGAGACCGCGCTCGTCCCCCTCGGCGTCAAGGCGTCCGAGCGGCGCGCGAGAGCCGCCGAGGCGCTGGACTCCGTCGGGCTCGGCGAGCGTCTGGGCCATGTCCCCGGCGAGATGTCCGGCGGCCAGCAGCAGCGCGTCGCCATCGCCCGCGCCCTGGTCAAGCGGCCCAAGGTGCTCCTCGCGGACGAGCCCACCGGCAACCTGGACGAGTCCATGCGCGACGAGATCATGGAGGTCCTGGAGGCCCTGTGGAAGGAGCACGGGCTCACCTTCGTCATGGTCACCCACGACAGCGCCATCGCCCGCCGCGCCCCGCGCCTGGCCACCATCCGCAAGGGCAAGGTCACCATCACGGAGAACGCCCCCGCCTGACCGCATGACCTCAGAGGTAATCGACGCCCTCCGGTTCCGTCGGCAGCATGGAGTCCATCAGCCGAACGGACGACCGCACGGACCGGAGGGCCCGCCATGACCGCCTACGCCATCGCGCACCTGTACCCCGAGGGCCGCCCCCACGCGGAGGTCATCGACTACATCGAGCGCATCCAGTCGACCCTGGACCCGTACGCCGGCCGCTTCCTGGTCCACAACGCGCCGGTCGAGGTCGTCGAGGGCGCGTGGCCCGGCGCGGTGGTGGTCGTCGGCTTCCCCTCCCTCGGGAAGGCGCGCGCCTGGTACGCCTCCCCGGCCTACCAGGAACTGGTGCCGCTGCGGGCCCGGCACATGGCGGGCGACGTGGTGATCGTGGAGGGCGTCGCGCCGGACTACGACCCGAGGGCGACCGCCGCGGCGCTGCGGGCGGGGGCGGCGGCCACCCCGGTGGCGTAACGCCCGCATTTCCGGAACCTCACCGCCGAGGCGGCACGGCTGTGAGATTCACCACTTCGGCGGCGACCCGGACGCGGCCCCGACCCGGCCAATCATGCCCGGAAGGGGCCTCGTACAAGGCCGTTGGCCCAGGTCCGGGGCCTCCGGGCGCCCGATCACCATGCGGATGCCCCGGGCCGAGGCGCCGGGCCACTGGGAGAATCGGTACGCCACGACGGTCCTGTCACGCCGTGCTCGCGAGCGGTACGCGCGATGTTCCGGCGACGCCCTCAATGGGGAGGGGGACCTGGCGCCCCTCGGGACGGGGGCGCCTCCGCGTATGAGCCGACCCATGGAAGGTCTTGATCAGATGCCGGTCACCCCTGACTCCGCCACCTCGCACGCCGCCGAGAACCGCATCATCGAGCCGCTGTACGCCGAGGTCCTGCGCCGCAACCAGGGCGAGAAGGAATTCCACCAGGCGGTCCGGGAGGTCCTGGAGACCCTCGGCCCGGTGCTGGCCAAGCGGCCGGAGTTCGTGGACGCCCGGGTCATCGAGCGCATATGCGAGCCGGAGCGCCAGCTCATCTTCCGGGTGCCGTGGTCGGACGACTCGGGCGACATCCACGTCAACCGCGGCTTCCGCGTCGAGTTCTCCAGCCTGCTCGGCCCGTACAAGGGCGGTCTGCGCTTCCACCCGTCCGTCAACCTCGGCATCGTGAAGTTCCTCGGCTTCGAGCAGATCTTCAAGAACGCCCTCACCGGCATGCCCATCGGCGGCGGCAAGGGCGGCGCGGACTTCGACCCGAAGGGCCGCTCCGACGCCGAGATCATGCGGTTCTGCCAGTCCTTCATGACCGAGCTCCACCGCCACGTGGGCGAGTACACCGACGTGCCCGCCGGGGACATCGGAGTCGGCGGACGCGAGATCGGCTACCTCTTCGGCCAGTACAAGCGGATCACCAACCGCCACGAGTCCGGCGTCCTCACCGGCAAGGGCCTCGGCTGGGGCGGCGCCCTGGTCCGTACCGAGGCGACCGGCTACGGCTGCGTCATGTTCACCGCCGAGATGCTGCGCAGCCGGGGCGAGTCCCTGGACGGCCAGCGCATCTCCGTCTCCGGCTCCGGCAACGTCGCGATCTACGCCATCGAGAAGGCCCAGCAGCTCGGCGCCACCGTCGTCACCGCCTCCGACTCCGGCGGCTACGTCGTGGACGACAAGGGCATCGACCTCGACCTGCTCAAGGAGATCAAGGAGCGCGGCCGCGGCCGCATCTCCGAGTACGCCGAGCGGCGCGGCGCGCACGTGAAGTACGTCGAGGGCACCGGCGTCTGGAACGTCCCCGTCGACGTGGCCCTGCCCTGCGCCACCCAGAACGAGCTGCACGAGGCCGACGCGCTCGCCCTGGTGCGCAACGGCGTCAAGGCGGTCGCCGAGGGCGCCAACATGCCCACCACCCCCGAGGCCGTCCGCGTCTTCCAGGACGCCGGAGTGGCCTTCGCCCCCGGCAAGGCGGCCAACGCGGGCGGCGTGGCCACCAGCGCCCTGGAGATGCAGCAGAACGCCTCGCGCGACTCCTGGACCTTCGCCCACACCGAGCAGCGCCTCGCGGAGATCATGCGCCACATCCACGACTCCTGCTACACCACCGCCGAGAAGTACGGCAGCCCCGGCAACTACGTCGTCGGCGCCAACATCGCCGGCTTCGAACTGGTCGCCGACGCGATGCTGGCGCAGGGGCTCATCTGACCCCGGCCACGACGTACGGAACGGGCCCGGGGCGCTTGTCCCGGGCCCGTTCCC
>NZ_JBMNDO010000224.1:0-4608 GCF_052542855.1 Streptomyces sp. SAS_281 | reverse complement strand
CCCCCCCCCCCCCCCCCCCCCCCCCCCCCCCCCCCCCCCCCCTCCTCCGTGTCACGCCGCCGAGCGGAACGCCGGCAGGTAACCGCCGGACTGGCCCTCGGGCTTGGGGTGGTACGAGTTGTAGACGGGGATCGAGACGCTGTGCAGCCACGGATCGCCGGAGCACAGCTCGTGTCCGGTGAACTCGTCTGCGACTCCGGAGAAGGTGAATCCGACGTTCGCCGCCTGCTTGGCGATGACACCGTTCAGTACGTCGGACGCGTTGTTGATGGCCGTACGCGCCTTGTCGGACAGGCCGACGAGACAGCTTCCGCCGATCTTGTAGAAGCGCGGGTAGCCCAGCACCACGACATGGGCCTGCGGGGCCTTGGAGTGGATGGAGGCGTACAGCGAACTCAGCTGTGACGGCAGCGTGTTGTTCATCTTCCCGACGGCCGCGTTCACGGCCGAGATGCAGGCGGACTCGCCGGACAGCACGCAGTCCTGCATGACATCGGCGAACCCGACGTCATTGCCACCCGCGGTGACGCTCACCAGCGAGGTGGACGAACTGAGCGCCCCGAGCTGACCACTGGCCACGGTGCTCGTGGTGGCGCCCGAACAGGCGACGAAGGTGAATGAGGACGGCGAATTCGCCGCCGCCCAGAGGTACGGGTAGGCCTTGGTGCTCCGACGGCAGTCACCGCTGTCGGACAGGTAGCTTCCCGCGCCGACACCGGACGAGTACGAATCGCCCAGGGCGACGTACCCGCCGGCGGCGGCCGAGGAGGATGCCGAAGCCGGCTGGGCGATCCCCAGAGCGGCAGCGGCGGCGAGGAGCAGAGTGGATGCGGACGCCCAGAATCTCCGTACTGACATACCTGTCAGCCCTCCGAAGTGTGGGGGGTGGGTGGGGGGTTGAGTGAGCGGTCCCTGTTGTAGCAGCTCCCGGTACCAGTCGGTAATAGCTCTGCGAGAACCCGCCTGAATTGCCCGAATGATCGATCGGTAGGCATAGCTCCGCGCGTAGATAAACCCCCAACCACCCCTGAATCAAAGGTTCTGAAGCGATCGGTCCGTCGCTTGGCAGGGGGTGGTATTGGGCGCTGGGCGCCCTGGGCGGACGTCCGGCAGCCGCAGTGAGAGAGCCTGACATGTCGGGAAGATGTGGCCGGCCGGGGCCGGGCGCCGTCTGCGGCTACCGCGACTCGACGGCCTGGGGCGCGACCTCTTCGTTGCTTGCGCTGCGCGGCTCGGAACCAAGGTTGTGAATGTGCTCGGCTCTCTGCCGGCTGTGTCGTCCAGTCATGTGGCGCAAGCGAGGCCGGGGTTCGCGGCAGGAAGCAGCTGTACCTGTCCGAACGGAACACGCAGTGGGCGAAGTGCGGTGGGGCCCTTGGTGTGATGAGCGGCTGCTCGCTTCAGCCTGTCGGCCGCGTGCTGCGGTGACGCGAAGGTCCACTCGGCGGCTGTGAGCAAGCCAAGGGTGAGGAAAAGCGCGGCCAGGGGGGGGCGAAGAGGCTCCGCGGCCATATGCAGTGAAAGTAGCGCAGGACGCCCCGAACGGCCGCTATGAAGAGGCTCGTCGCGAGGGCGGGCCACAGCAGTTTCACCGCCGCGAGGAGCCGGTACGCCCCGCTGACCGCCGTCTCTGCCGGTGACAGGGACTACTCGTCCGCGTAGCCGTTCTGCGGGATCCTGCCGGTGAGGGGTAGAGCCGCCACGAGCACGAGCAGGTGCCTTCGCCCAGGCGGACCGGGAGTCGACGCCGTCGAAGAGCCCAGGGACGCCCAGTGTGTGGACGACCACTGCGAGGGTTGCGATGAGGCAGATGGCCTGGCAGTGGAGCCGAGAGTGGGCCGGCGGCAGGACGAAAGCCGGCCACCGGGCTGGGACGGCACCTACGACGGCGAGAAACCAGCACGCTGCGGCCGAAAAGCGGGGCTCTGGCGCTCTTCGGCGGGCCACCGCTCGCCATGTCCCTCGTCCTGTCGACGGCTCAGCACTTGTCACCCCGGGGACGTCAGGCGCGCCACCCCCGTGAAGACGATCAGCACGGCTGTTGCTGCGCCTGCTGTCGCCAGTGCGTCTGTCGTGATCCGGTCCAGGTGCGGTCGTGCCAGGTCAGTCAGAACGAAGGCGATGGCCGAGCCGGTGCAGGCGGCCGCAGCGCCCGCGGCCCAGTACCGGTGTCGGGCCCAGAACCAGGAGCATCACGACCGGGGCGGCGACAGGCAGCGCCGGTTCGTCGAGGAGGCCGTTCTCGAAGCGGGCGCCGGCTCGGACGAGGGCGACGAGGTGGGTGCGGTGACCGCTCACGCGGCAGCCGTGCTGAGGCGCGCGGGGAGTCGGTCTTCGTCGGCAAGGGCGGCCGCGGCGATGCCGCGCACATGGTCACGCAAGCGGAAACAGGTCAGGCACCTACTCAATTGAGTAGGTGCCTGACCTGTTACTTCACTGTCGGGGTGGCGGGATTTGAACCCACGACCTCTTCGTCCCGAACGCTATTCAGGGGGCTGTCAGTCTGGTCAGCTTGCTCTTGCGCTGGGCCGCTTGGGCATCGACCCGTCCGCTGGTGTCCAAGCTCGTCCATCTCCGGTTGCTTGCGTTGGCCCCCCGTTTGGCCCCCCAAGCGAGAGGGTCAACCCGCAGCGGACGGCGCCACAAGAGCCTCTGCGACGGCGACCATGGTCGTGATGATCGTCTTTGCTCCAGCGGCAACGAGACTTTCCTCTTTGCCTGGCTTGTTGGCGAAGCCGATCGACATGGAGCCCGCTCGCGTGGCGGCCTCCATATCCGTGGTCGCATCTCCGATCAAGGTGCAGGTGCTCGCCCTGATCCCAAGTTCGTTGGCGGCTCTTTCAAGCGAGAACGGCGACGGCTTCATGAGGTCAGGGCGGTTGGGGTAGCGGCCAATGACTTGGTGAACGAATCGATCGAGGCTGTGAAGTGCCAGGAACTCCGTCACGCACGCCGCCGAGTTGTTGCTGACGATCGCGACCCTTCGGCCAGACGCATGAGCCGCACGAAGGGATGCCGCAGCACCCGCAACGGGGAGGCCCGCAGCCTTGACCGCCGAGACTTCAGCGGACGTGAGGGCGTCCTCGATTCGGCGCACGGCATCCTCGCCGACGCGCGGCGCCAATCGCAGTACCTCCATTGGGTCGTCTGTTTCGAGAGCTCTCTCGCCGGCCGTCGCGTCGATCTGCGCGAGGACGCCGGCGAGATCTTTCGCGACGCCGGGGGCTGGATGCCCCGCAAATACATCGCAGATAGGGCCGTCGAAGTCGAAGAGCAGTCCGCTGGTGGCGGCGATGGTCGCAGCCAAACCCTCAGGCGCCATAGGGGTCGAAGTCCCTTCCGATGGTGGTCCAGACGCTCTCGAACCAGAGGCGTGCCTGTTCGACTTGTTGGGCGCCGCTAGTCGCGTCTCCTTCATTGGTGGAGTAGTGGAACAGGGCCGCGTCCGCACCCACCAGGTCGTAGATGTCGATCGCTTCTCCTCCGGCAGACACCTTGTTTGGACGGATGGGGTAGTACCCGAAGAACGCGTCGCTCTGGTTGATCACATAGAGCTTGAAGAACTGCGTGCCGCTGTGAACCCGCACGCTGACCGTGGCCTCTTGGACCAAGCCAAGGTGCTGAAGCTCTCCCACGGCGTTGGTGATGCTTCGGGTGAAGCTGACCATCATGTCGTGCATGCGGGCTCGGAGGCGGGGATCGTCAGCTCCGTCACTCCGACGTACTGGAGCGGCCTGGGGTACGGCCATGTCCGGCACCAGGATTCGGATGCTGATGCTCGTCGGCGTTAGTCGGCCGACTCGAATCTTGTCGATGGGCTCCTGTAGGGCCCCGTGCAGTGTCTCGCTGGAGAAGCCGGCGAAGTCGATGGAGACGTTCGGGCTGGAAAAAGCCTGCTCGACGTAGGGCCGTAGACCGGCCGGCCGCTCGGTCCGGTTCCGGACGTACACGCCACTTCCCTTGCGGGAGACGACCAGCCCTTCATCCTCCAAGTCCCGCAGAGCGCGCTGAATCGTCGCCCTGGCGAACCCGTACAGGTCGGTGAGGTTCTTGTGCGACGGCAGCTTGTCGCCGGGTGCGAGCCTCCTCGTCCGAATGGCCGCAGCAAGGCTGCTCGCGACCTGCTCGTAGGGCGGACGGCTGTCGTCCGGGTCCAGCGGTTCGGGCGTGAAAGTCATGAGTCGATGCTACGCCCCAAGGCAGCGATCAGGGCAGCCAGGCTAGCCAGATGTTGACATGGATAGTCATGCTGGCTACGTTAAAACCAGATCGGCCGGGCTAGCCAAGTTGGTCAGCCCGAACGGTGCGGCTCTTCTTTGAGCTGCTCTAGCCGGCTCGGGATTGCTCGTCTGAAGGCGGCTTAAGCCGCGCGCTGCGAGCCCTGAGCTGGTCGTTCCTTGAGAACTGAACAGAGTGCCAAGGATTCACCGCCTCTCCTGTGCGACAAGCAGGCGGTGTGCGCGGGCTTACCGCGCACGGAACAGCGCAACCCGACCACTCCGCAGCACCGCTGCGGCCGGTTGCCTCCGCCGCTCGTCTCGTACGAGCGGCGCTGAGGGGAGCCGGATTTACCGACTTCAACGGCGTGGGCCCCGGTGCTGGAACACC
>NZ_JBMNDO010000223.1:0-4682 GCF_052542855.1 Streptomyces sp. SAS_281 | reverse complement strand
GCGCGGCGCCCGACGACCTCGCGTACGTCATCTACACCTCGGGCTCCACCGGCACGCCCAAGGGCGTGATGATCAGTCACGCCGCCGCGCTCAACACCATCGACGACATCAACACCCGCTTCTCGGTCACCCCGGACGACCGCGTGCTCGGCCTGGCCCAGCTCGGCTTCGACCTGTCGGTGTACGACATCTTCGGCCCCCTCTCGACCGGCGCCGCGCTGGTGCTGCCCGACGCCGCACGGCGCGGCGACCCCGGGCACTGGGCGCAGCTGCTCGCGGAACGCGCCGTCACCGTGTGGAACTCCGTGCCCGCACAGATGCAGATGCTGGAGGAATACCTCCGTACGGCACCCGGCCTCGACGTGTCCGGGCTGCGGCTGGCGATGCTCTCGGGCGACTGGATACCCGTCACTCTCCCCGACGCCATCCGGAGCCGCGTTCCGGAGCTGAACGTCGTGAGCCTCGGGGGCGCCACGGAGGCGGCCATCTGGTCGATCCACCACCCCGTCACCGAGGTCGAGGCGGGTGCGCGCAGCATCCCGTACGGCAAGCCGCTGGCCAACCAGCGCTTCCACGTCCTCGACACGTCCATGCGGGAATGCCCGGTCCATGTCACCGGCGAGCTGTACATAGCCGGTGCCGGCCTCGCGCTCGGCTACCTCGGCGACGCCGAACGCACCGCCGAGCGCTTCGTGACACACCCCGTCAGCCGCGAACGGCTGTACCGCACGGGCGACATGGGCCGACGGCTGGCGGACGGCGCCATCGAGTTCCTGGGCCGCGTCGACCGTCAGGTGAAGCTCAACGGCCACCGCGTCGAGCCGGCGGAGGTGGAGTCGGCGCTCGGGACCCACCCCGCCGTCGAGGCCGCCGCAGCCGTCGTCCAGGGCGAGGGCGCCGCCCGCCGGCTCGTCGCCTTCGCCGAGCCCGTACGGACCGAAGCGCCCGAGCTGCCCGCCGCCCTGCGCGAACGGGCGGCGGCGAAGGTCACCGAGGCCCTCTCCGCCGAAGAGGCCGCCGGGGTGGCGGAGATGGTCGAGCTGCTCGACGTCTCCGCCCTGCAGTCCATGGCCATCCTCTTCCGGTCCTGCGGGCTCTTCCCGGACTCCGACGCCGAACACACCCTTGAGGACGTCATCGAAGCGGTGGGCGCCGCCCCCGAGAACCACTACCTCGTGCTGCGCTGGCTGAACGCCCTGGAGCAGGAGGGCCGGGTGGTCCTGGACGCGGACACCGGCCGCTACCGCGAGCTCCGGGAGGACGCCCCGGGCGAGCACGAGGCCGTCCTCGACCGGATCGACGCGCTCGAGCCCCGGATCCGCTGGGGCGCCGAACTCATCCGCTACCACCGGGTCTCCGAGCAGCACCTGGCCCCCCTCGTACGCAACGAGATCGACCTCAAGACGCTGCTCTTCCCCGAGGGACGCCTGGACACCGCCGAGGCGGCCTACCGCGACAACCTGATCAGCCGCCACAACAACGCCGTCGTGGTGTCCGCACTGCGGGAGATCGCCCAGCGGCACGCAGGACCCGAGCCGCTCCGGCTCCTGGAGATCGGAGCCGGGGTGGGAGGCACGAGCACGGTCCTGGTGCCCGAACTCGACGGCCTGGGCGTCGACTACCTGTTCACCGACCTGTCCCACTTCTTCCTCACCGCGGCCCAGGAGAACTTCCGCGCATACCCCTGGGTCCGCTACGGACTGTTCGACCTCAACCGCGACTACCGCGCCCAGGGCCTCGCGCCGAACTCCTTCGACGTGATCCTGCTGGCCAACGTCCTGCACAACTCCGTGCACGCCCCGCAGGTCCTCACCCGGCTGCGGGAGCTCCTGGCACCCGGCGGCTGGCTGGTCTTCATCGAGGCGAGCCGCGACGCCTACCACGTGATGACCTCGATGGAGTTCAACGCGGGCCTCCACAGCTTCGAGGACGAGCGCCGCGAGACCGGGCAGACCTTCTTCGGACGGGAGCAGTGGCTGCGGATGCTCCGCGAGGCGGGCGGCGAGGTCGCCTTCTGCCTGCCGGAGGACGACAGCCCGCTGACCCGCATCGGCCAGCACGTCTTCTGCTCCCGGTTCAAGGCCGACCGGACCCGGCTGCGGCCCGAGGCGCTCCTCGGCCACCTGGGCGACCGTGTGCCGGGGTACATGGTCCCGGCCGAGCTCCAGATCGTGGACCGCATCCCCCTGACCGGCAACGGCAAGGTCGACCGCGCCCGCCTGGGCTCGTGGACCGCGTCCGCGGCGCGGGGACGGGCCGACGAGGGCGGCGCAGCGCCGCGCCCCGGCATGGAGCAGAC
Source organism: Streptomyces sp. SAS_281 (assembly GCF_052542855.1). Classification (NCBI taxonomy): domain Bacteria; kingdom Bacillati; phylum Actinomycetota; class Actinomycetes; order Kitasatosporales; family Streptomycetaceae; genus Streptomyces; species Streptomyces sp. SAS_281. The sequence goes on along the minus strand of NZ_JBMNDO010000223.1, from coordinate 2,383 downwards.
CCTTGCCGGACTGTGGACCGAGGTGCTGCCGGTCACCGAGGTCAGCCGTGACGCCGGCTTCTTCGACCTCGGCGGCGACTCGCTCCTCGTGGCACGGCTCGTCACGAAGATGCGGGAACGCCTGCCGGAGGCCGCCGACCTGGAGTGGGACGACCTGCTGCGGCTCGTGATGAACCGGCCGACCGTCGCGGCGCTCGCCCAACACCTCGGCGCCACCCGCGCCGCGGACGCCGGGCTCGCGGGAACGGCTGCCGCTTCCCCGCTGGTCAGGCTCACGGCCGGCGCCGCGGGCGCCGCGGGCACGGCCACCCGGGTCCTGGTGCACGACGGGACCGGCACCCTCATCCCGTACCGGGCGGTCATCCGGGAACTGGGCGACCGGCTCCCGCTGGCCGGTCTCGTCGTCGACGACGTCGAGGCGTTTCTGAAGGCGGACCCGCGCACCCAGGTCGCGGAGCTCGCCGAGCGGCACGCCGAGGCCCTGCTCGCCGAAGGGCTCGGGAGGATCCACCTCGTCGGCTACTGCATGGGCGGTCTGCTGGTGCCCGAACTCGCCCGCCGGCTGACCGCCGCCGGAGCCGAGGTCACCGGCCTCACCGTCATCAGCAGTTACCGGGTGCCGTATCTCGTCGAGGACGACCTGCTGGCGGAGCACATCTTCGCCCGTCTCATGCGCGCGGACACGGCCGGGCTCGGCTACCCCCGCGACGAGACGGCGACGCGGGATCTCGTGCGGACGGCCACGGAGCGGTTCGGCCGCACCGTGCCGCAGGGCAGCCTCGCCGGCCTGCCGGAGGCGGATCTGACCGGCCCGGGCCGGGAGGCTCTGCGGGCCTTCCAGGCGCTCGCCGGACGGTCCCAGGGCGACCGGCTGCGCGCGATCGGCGCCTCGATGCCGGTGGAGGACGCCGGACTCCGCTCGGAGGAGCGGCTGTCCCGCCTCTACCGCATCGTCAAGCACAGCCTGGTCTCCGTCGCCTCGCACGAGGCGACGCCCTGCGACCTGCCGGCGACCTTCGTCCGCCAGACGGGCGAGGCCGAGATCTTCCCCGGCATGCACCACGACATGACCGAGTACTGGCAGCGGGTGTGCGGCGACGGACTGAGCGTCGTGGACGTGCCCGGCGACCACTTCACCTGCGTACAGGCGCCCAACGCCGAGGCGGTGGCCCGCGCACTGCTCGCGGGGGAGGACGGCCGGTGAACCGCCAGGCTCCGCTGATCGGCATCCTCGGCGGGTACGGGGCGGTCGGCGAGGCCGCCGCCCGCGCCCTCGCGGCGGAGGGCGGGGTCCGGCTGCGGATCGGCGGCCGGAATCCCGAGGCGGCGGCGCGCTGCGCCGCCGCCCTCGGCGGGGAGTGCGAGGCCGCGGCGGCCGACGCCCGGTCCCGGGAGAGCCTCGAACGCTTCGTCCGGGGGTGTGACGTCCTGCTCCACTGCGCGGGTCCCGCCTATGAGCTGGCTGACGGCCCCCGCCGGGCGGCGGCGGCCGCGGGTGCCGGTTATGTGGACGTCATGGACGGCTGCGGTCCGGGCCCCGCCCCGGCGGGCGAGCGTACGGCGGTCCTGTCGGCCGGGCTCTCGCCCGGCCTCTCGGGGCTGCTGCCCAGGCTCCTGACGGACGAGTGGCAGCCCCGGGGTGCCGCTCGGTTCTCCGGGTACTACGTCTCGCTCGGCGCGTTCACCCGGACCGGAGCCGTGGACTATCTGCTCAGCCTGGACCGCGGGTACGGCACGCCACGCGCTCAGTGGCGCGACGGACGCGTGGTGCACGGCGCCCTGCGCGGGAGGGAGCGGCGCGAGGTGGCGGGCGTGCCGCACCCGGTGACCACGTACCCCTATCTCACCCAGGAGCTGGTGGGCCAGGCCCGCGCCCTGGGCCTGGCGGAGGCCCGCTGGTACAACGCCTTCGACGGCCGCCGCCTCCTCGACGCGCTGAACCGCTTCCGCGCCGGCGACGACCGCGCGGACAGCCTGGAGGCCCAGGCCGACGCGGTGGTGCGGGCCAGCACGCTCGATGCCCTGGGCCGCACGCCGTACCACGTGCTCTGCGGGGAGCTGGAGTTCCCCGGGCCCGGGGGGACCCCGACGCGGCGCATGGCGGTGATCCGCGGCGAGGACGGCTCGGCGATGACCGGCGTGGTGGGCGCGGTCGCGGCCCGGGAGGTGGCCCGGGGTCGGATCCCCGGGGGTGTGCACCGGGCGGGCCAGGTGCTGGCACCCCGCGAGGTTCTGGACGCGCTGCGGCGGCACCTGCCGGGCACGGTCGTCGCCCTCGACGGGGACGTGCCGGGTGGCACCGCCGCCGATGGCCTCGTGCTGGAGGAAGGCATGCTCTGACGGGCGCCTGAGGCGGAATGACGGCGCGGCGGGTCCCGGACCC
>NZ_JBMNDO010000222.1:0-4682 GCF_052542855.1 Streptomyces sp. SAS_281 | reverse complement strand
CCCCCCCCCCCCCCCCCCCCCCCCCCCCCCCCCCCCCCCCCCCCCCCCCCCCCCCCCCCCCCCCCCCCCCCCCCCCCCCCCCCCCCCCCGTGCCGCTTCGGGTCCGCAGGGCCGGTCAGTCGTCGCCGCTGAGGATGGAGAGCAGGCGCAGCATCTCCAGGTAGATCCACACCAGGGTCATGGTGAGGCCGAAGGCGGCCAGCCAGGACTCCTCGCGCGGAGCGCCGTACGCGATGCCGTCCTCGACCTGCTTGAAGTCGAGGGCCAGGAAGCAGGCGCCCAGGATGATGCCGATGACGCCGAAGAGAATGCCGAGGCCACCGCTGCGGAAGCCGAGGCCGTCACCGCCGCCGAAGACGGCGAACAGCAGGTTGACGGCCATCAGGAGCAGGAAGCCCATGGCGGCGGCCATCACGAAGCCGTAGAAGCGGCGGGTGACGCGGATCCAGCGCATCTTGTACGCGAGCAGCACACCGGCGAAGACACACATGGTGCCCATCACCGCCTGCATCACGACGCCGGGCCCGATGTACGTGCTGACCGCACTGGAGATGACGCCGAGGAAGACACCCTCGAAGGCGGCGTACGCGAGGATCAGCGCCGGTACGGGCTTGCGCTTGAAGGACTGGACCATCGACAGCACGAACGCGATGAGCGCGGCGCCGATGGCGATGCCGTACGACTTGCCGAGGTTCGCCTCGTCCACCGGCAGCAGCGCCCAGGCGAGCGCGGCACCGAGCACGACCGTGCCCAGCGTCATCGCCGTGCGGGTGACGACGTCGTCGATCGTCATCGCGCCGGTACGGGCCGGTGCGGGGGCGCCCGTGGGGGCGTAGGGGTTCGTCGCGTACGGGTTCGGGGCGGTGCCCTGCGCGTACGGGTTGGCACCCGCTGCGGGGGCCCCGGCCTGCGGTGCCGCGTTGAAGCCCGCGTAACCGTTGTCGCGGCTGAAGCCCCGTCGCGAGAAGACCGGGTTGCTGCTCCTCATCTCACTCCTCCATGGCCACCCAGCGTGGCCTTCCCACAAGAGTAATGGGTAGGCAAAGCAATCGTCCTAGTGCCGAAGGAGGATCTTTCCCCGGGCACGGGCGGTGCGCGGTCACCCTGCGGTACGTCCGCCCGCCTCCCGGGCCGCGCCCTCCACCCGTTCCCGGTGGTGACGCCACCATGCCTCGTCACCGGGTGCCGTGTCCTCGCTCCCCCGCCGCAGCCCGGTGGCCCCGTCGATCAGCTCCCGGACGACGTCGGCGTGCCCGGCATGGCGCTGGGTCTCGGCGACGAGGTGGACGAGGACGCGGTGGAGCGACAGCTCGGGGCCGCCCTCCCCGGGGAGGACCCCCACCGCGTCGAGACCGAACGCCTCGACGGTCGCGTCGGAGTGCGCCCACACCCGCCGGTACTGCCCGGTGATCTCCTCGCGGGACTCGTCGGCCGTGGCCCACAGGTCGGCGTTCGGCTCGGCGTCCCCGGTGATCCACAGCGCCGGCGCGTCGACGGGCCGGCCGAAGGCGGTCCCGAGGTAGAACGCCTCGGCCCCGGCCGCATGCTTGACGAGCCCGAGCAGGTTGGTGCCGGTGGGGGTGAGGGGCCGCCGGATGTCGTACTCGGACAGCCCGTCGAGCTTCCAGAGGAAGGTGTCACGGGCGTCCTGGAGATAGAGCCGCAGGTCATGTTTGAACTGATCCGAATCGGTCACACGCCCAACCTGCCAGGAGGAGGCCCCGAACCCGATCAGGTTTCTCAGCCCGTGGACTCCCGCTGACCGGCGTCGCCGCTTCCATGGCCCGGGGCCGCCGGTTCCGGGTCCGTGATCGCTTGGGACCCCGTACGCGATGGTGCCCGGAACCGGACTCGAACCGGTACGCCCCCGAGGGGCAGCGAGGTTTAAGCTCGCCGTGTCTGCATTCCACCATCCGGGCTTGGCGCGGCTCCGCGTTGGCACATGACCCTATCCGGGGGGCTCGGCGCGATCTGCCGAACAGTGGCTCGATGTTGTCTTATTTATCGATCTCTTGAGTCCCCGTCAGCGCACGTCCGAGGCATACCCACATGCCCGGGCAAGATGGCGGCAGTGCAGGGGCGCCGGGCGAATTGACGGAAAGTCGCCGCACGGACACAGTCGATTCGCCAGGGGCGCGCCACCGATCGCCAGGGGCGCGCCACCTCGTGGCTGATTTTAGGTCGCGATCCGGTCGTTCACGCACCGCAGCACCGGGCGGGTCGCCAGTGCGGAGGGGTCCTCCAGCACCGCGCCCGTGACCCGGATCGTGGTGCTCTCTCCGGGGAGGAGCGTAACGAGCATGGTGTCGGCCTCGGCGTCCGGGTGGAGGCGGTCGGGGAAGAGGCAGAGGTCCCGGACAAGGGTCTCCGCCGTCACCTCGACGCGGTACGCGGGGGCCGGGGTGCCCTCCTCCTCCGTCACCGTCACCCCGTAGCGCGCCGGCGGCAGGGCCAGGCGCGTGTCCTCCTCGTGGAAGTGCAGGGTCCTGGTGTCGTCCAGGCGGGCGGACAGGAGTTCGCGGGCCGGGTCGGCGGGCGTCGCGAGCGAGGCGGGCAGCGGGACGCTCGTCGTGGTGCGGGGGGCCGTGGTCACCGGCAGGGCCTCCTCGGCCAGGACCGTGCCGTCCAGGGCGTGCCGGGTCAGGCGGAGGGTGCCCGCCCAGGGGGTCGCCGTGTCGTTGACCAGGTGGACGGAGCCGTCGCGGACGGCGATCAGGCGGTCCGCGTACACCGAACGCAGCGCGTGCCAGAGCGGCTTGCGGCGGCCGTCGCCGTCGACCGCCGACCAGGAGACGACCGGCCAGCAGTCGTTGAGCTGCCAGACGATCGCGCCCATGCAGTACGGGCGTGGGAGCGGAAGTGGCGGATGCCGAACGCGACGGCGCGGGCCTGGTTGAGCTGGGTGAGCCAGTGCCAGTCGTCGAAGTCGGTGCCGGGCTGCGGCAGGTGGTCCCCCAGCCCGCGCAGCAGCTTCGCGTCGCCGTCCTCGGCCTTCTGGTGGTGGGCCAGGAGCGGGGCGCCGGGGGCGAGCGGCCCGCTGACCGCGCGGCGGAGTGTGGCGTACGCGGGCGGCCCCTGGAAGCCGAACTCGGCGACGAAGCGCGGCACCCGGTCGGCGTACGCCCGGTAGTCGGCGCGGTTCCACACGTCCCAGATGTGGATCGTGCCCCGCTCGGGGTCCTGCGGATGGGCGTCGGGGCTGCCGGAGTACGGCGATCCCGGCCAGTACGGGCGTGTCGGGTCGGTCTCGGCGACGATCCCGGGCAGCAGCCGGTGGTAGTAGCCGTGGCCCCAGGTGCGGTCGCCGAGCTCCTTCCGCCAGCCCCAGTCGGCGTGTCCCTCCAGGTTCTCGTTGTTTCCGCACCACAGGACGAGGGAGGGGTGCGGGGCCAGACGCGTGACGTTCTCCCGCGCCTCGGCCGCCACCTCGTCCCACAGCGGCTGCTCCTCCGGGTACGCGGCGCAGGCGAACGGGAAGTCCTGCCAGACGAGCAGCCCCTTCTCGTCGCACAGTTCGTAGAAGTCGTCGCTCTCGTAGAGCCCGCCGCCCCACACCCGGACCAGGTTGACGTGGGCGGCGACGGCCTGGTCGAGGCGGTCGGAGAGCTGTCGCCTCGTCAGGCGGGACGGGAAGCAGTCCTCGGGGATCCAGTTCACCCCGCGCACGAAGACGGGCTCGCCGTTCACCGAGATCCGGAACGCCTCCTGTTCGAGGGTGACGGCCCGGAACCCCGTGCGGAGGCGGCGGACGTGGTCGCCGGCGCGGACCTCCACCTCGTACAGCGGCTGTTCGCCGTGGCTGTGCGGCCACCAGGGCTCGGCCTGCGGAACGGAGAGGCTGACCCGCACGCGGTGCTCGTCCTCGGAGAGGATGAAGAGAGACCCCGCGCCGACCACGCCGACCGAGCCCGAGACCGCTTCCAGGCCGTCGTGCTCGATCTCCAGCTCGGCGGTCAGGAACGGCACGCCCTCCGGGTCCAGGTCGGGCAGCAGTTTCACGGACGCGATGCGCGGACCACTCCACGTCTCCAGCGCGACCGGGCGCCAGATGCCGGAGGTGACCAGCGTCGGGCCCCAGTCCCAGCCGAAGTTGCAGGCCATCTTGCGGATGAAGGCGTACGGCTCCGTGTACGCCCCGGGGCGGTCGCCGAGGCGGTCGCGGAGCTCCTCGGCGTAGGTGTACGGCGCGGTGAACGTCACGTCGAGGGTGTTTCCGCCCTCGTTCAGCAACGCGTGTACGGGAAAGCGGTACGAGCGGTGCTGATTCGCCGTCCGGCCGATCTCCGTGCCGTTGAGCACCACCGTCGCGACCGTGTCGAGGCCGTCGAAGCACAGGGCGGCATGGTCGTGGCCGTCCGGCGTCCAGTCGAAGATGGTGCGGTACGTCCAGTCGGTGCGGCCGATCCAGCCGAGCCGGGTCTCGTTGTCGTCCAGGTACGGGTCCTCGATGAGCCCGGCGGCCAGTAGGTCCGTGTGGACGCAGCCGGGGACGGTGGCGGGAACGCCTCCTGTGGGGAGCCCGGAAGGCACGGGTCCGGCCGGGTGGAGCGTCCAGCCTTCGTGCAGGGGCAGGTGGCGAAGGGTCACGCGGGGGTCCTTCCGCAGTCGGGGAGCTGGGCGCAGGCGACGAAGTGGTCCGGCTCGGTCTCGTACAGGTCGGTGGGGGGGCCGCCCCCCCCCCC